>DATCYD010000130.1:0-4769 GCA_036570465.1 Anseongella sp. | reverse complement strand
AATATTTTCCTCATTCGATGTCGTTACCGAAGATTCAACAATGGTAATATTCCGAACCGCGTTACCCGTGATCTCCGCATCGGTGATCGTAAACCAGGTCACAAATCCACACCCTTTTGAAATATACCGGAGTTGCCGGTCGAAAGTCAGGCTCAGCGTGTCGCTGGTGGTTGGGAATTCCAGCACAAAACGGCAGGAATCTCCTTCAAGAGGCAATGGCAGGGTAACTACCGATAGCAATGCCCCTTCATAAAGCACACTGTCTTCCCGTCCGATGCCGTAAATCCCTTCAAGGTCCCTCTCAACAACCGTATCCCGGGGAATGCTATCGGTAGTACGGGAATAAAACTTCAGCTGAATAGCCGTACGAGTGCTGGTATCACAGGCGCTTTCATCGCAGGCGCCCAGCAACAGGCAAAAACCAGCCAGGCCCAGGGTGGCAACAAACAGGTTATGCCACATCTTATTTGGTGGATTCCTCAGCTTTTTCGTCTTCATCCGCTTCATCGAAAAGAGGCATTGGCGACAAAATACCGTACCAGCTCACGATCTTTTTGATATCTGAAACATAGACACGATCCTGATCATGTTCAGGAGCAATCTTTCCGAAATAATCCTTCAGTACCTTGCTATCCGCCCTGGGATTGGGTACCGCAAGCGTTCCGTCCTGTTGCTTCATCGTTTCCAGCACATCTTGCAGCCGGATATCGTCATCCTGTCCGAAAATGGTAATTTCCTTCAGTGCGGCAATCCGTGTATTGGGATTGATCAAAAGTTTATTCCGTGCATCATCAAGCGTTTCCAGAATGAATCCCGATTTATTCTGACCAATCACCTTGTACAAACCCGGTTTTCCGGTCACTGAAACGATTCCTGTCAGGTTCATGCTTCCTCCTCTATGATCTCAATCGAAGTTATTTTATCTCCCTGGCTGATCTGGTCGATTACCTCAAGATTATCGGTTACTTTCCCAAAACAAGTATGATTACGATCCAGATGGGCCGTATTGTTTCGGCTGTGGCAAATGAAAAACTGCGAGCCTCCGGTATCACGTCCCCGGTGGGCCATGGAAAGTACACCGCGGTCATGAAGTTGGTTATCCCCATCGAGTTCACAGGGAATGGAATATCCCGGACCGCCTGCACCGGTTCCGGTGGGATCACCTCCCTGTACAACAAAATCAGGGATTACCCTGTGGAAGGTCGTCCCATCATAATAGCCCTCACGAGCCAGTTTCACGAAATTCGCTACCGTTCCCGGAGCGTCCTTGTCAAAAAATGTTACCGGCAAATCGCCTTTCTCCGTCTTGATAATTCCTTTGGTCATTTTCTACAATTAAGGCAGCTAAATTACGAAAAGCTCCCGGTTTTCCGTAACCGGTGCTACAGGCCTGTAAAGATAACAATGATGTTACGCAAAGCCTATTTTTAAACCTTTTGCCTTTTATTTCCTCCAACGAAAGAAATCAAGAAAACAATCGCGTGCGCTCAAGAATTTACCCTTGCTTCTTTTTTCTGATGATCCTGCTAAGCACAGGGTTAACTTTGGTTACTCACCAGGCTTCCGGCCAGTCTGCCACACTGAGCGGCCTTGTAACCGACAGCCTTGAGAATCTTCCTCTTCCGGGAGCACACGTCCGTTTGGCCACACCACATGATTCAACCCTTCGGGAAACCATTCTCGGCGAAAAAGGAAATTTCTTGTTCCGGCAGCTTCCGGCAGGCGATGTTGTACTCACTGTGGAATTTCTGGGCTTTGCCACCTTCAACAAGCAAATCCGGTTAATTGAGAATCAGGATTATGCAGCAGGCACCATCCGCATGGCACCCCGCCCTACCGAGTTGGGAGCCATCGAAGTGGTCGGAAAACCTGTTCCAGTCCAGATCAAGGGCGATACTACCGAATTTAACGCCGCCGCATTCACCACAACACCGTATGCCGATGCCGAAGAATTGATCAAGAAACTGCCCGGTGTCGAAGTAGGACTTGACGGAAGTGTCAAAGCTCAGGGAGAAGATATTTCGCGGGTACTGGTAGATGGCAAAGAGTTTTTCGGCAACGACCCCCAGATTGCTATGAAAAACCTTCCTGCTGATATCATCGATAAGATCTAGATCATTGATGATAAGAGTGAACAGGCAAAGTTCACCGGCTTTGATGATGGCAACCGGATAAAGACCATGAATATCGTTACCCGGCCTGACCGGCGGGTGGGACAATTCGGCCGGCTCAACGCAGCCATGGGAAATCAGGACCGCTACAACGTCAACGGAAATTACAACTACCGGGATGGTGATAACCGGTATTCATTCATTGGCATGACCAATAATGTAAACCGGCAGAATTTCTCAAGCCAGGACCTGTTGGGAGTAGGTGGAGGCCGTCGTGGGAACAATGATTATTTCATCGGCAACCGGAATGGTAATACGGTGACCAATGCCTTGGGATTTGACTTCAACGGCGAATGGTTCGAGGACTTCGATATCAGGGGCAGTTATTTCTATAATTCAGCCAGCAATGCCCTGGACCAATTGACTAACCGGGAATACATTCTGGGAAATAACGCCAACCAGTTAAATCAACGGGATTTTACGAATGAAAGCAGCGATTTCAATCATCGCGTCAATCTGCGGATCGAGTACGACATCGATTCTATGAACTCCATTTCCCTGAGGCCAAACGTATCATTCCAGAATAACGATCAAAGCAGGATATCGTTCAGTGAAACCATGTTGAAGACGGGTGAGGCGCTGAATAACTCCCGCAGCAACAACCTGTCTGGAGACCATGGTTACCGGTTCAATGGCGGGATGACCTACCGGCATCGTTTTCATAAACGGGGACGTACCATTTCACTAAATTTCGACGGCTCGTCCAATGTGCACAAAGCGACGGCAAACAACTACTCACTCAACCAATACTATAAAGATGGCCTGGAACAACGTCTTGACACCGTTGACCAGTTTCGAAACTCCAGATCAGGTGGCTGGGGCTTTTCAACACGGCTTTCCTATACAGAGCCTCTTGGAGAATACAGCCGCATGAGTGCCAATTACAGTCTGCGCAACACAGAAAGTTCGTCAGAAAGGGAAATCTATGACTATCTGGTAGCCACAGGACAATACGACTTGCTGAATACCGACCTTTCCAATGAGTTTCTCAACGACTATATGTATCATCGTTTCGGCACCAGCTACCAGTATCGAAAAGAAAAATTCTCCGTTGAAATGGGGGTGGAATATCAAAACTCCCGCATCGAGAACAAACAGGTTTTCCCCGAGACCTTCCAGGCGGCACGGTCATTTACCAGTTGGTTGCCGGAAGCTTCTCTTTCCTATGAATTCAAAGACAGGCAGCGACTCCGGTTTTCCTATCGGACCGATACAGACGCGCCCTCCATTTCTCAGCTGCAGAATGTGATCGACAACGGCAACCCCTTGCGGGTCCGGAGCGGAAACCCCGACCTGAAACAAGCCTTTTCGAATAACTTCTCTTTGCGTTACAATTCCTACGATATGGAGACGGAACAACATTTGTTCGCCAACTTCTCAGCCGACTATGTGAGTAACCGAATCGTGAATTCTACCTTTATCGCCAGCGGAGACACGATCATTGACGGCGTCACCCTGGGAAAAGGCGCCCAGTACTCCCGTCCGGAAAACATTAATGGTTTTTATGCCCTCCGGAGCCATGCCAGCTACGGCAAACCCATCAAGCCTCTGAAGTTGAACATCAACTTCAACACCGGCCTCAGTCATACCCACGACGTAGGGTTCCTGAACCGGGAAAGCACCTGGTCCAATTCATACGGGATCAATCAGGAAATCTCGGTAAACAGTAACATCAGTGAAAAGATCAATTTCGGCCTTTCCACAAATATCAATTACAACATAACCCGCAACGACCGTCAGCCGGAACTGAACCGCAATTATTTCTCACAAAATGCCGGGATATACGGCACCTGGATCTTCTGGAAGGGAGTACGCATTTCTACTAATTTCAATTACAACTACAACAAAGGATATTCAGAAGAATATGATCAGCGATTCCTGCTTTGGAACGCGTCCATTGGTAAAAGCTTTCTGAAAAGAGAAAATGCGGAGATCACTCTTTCGGCATACGACCTGCTTAATGCCAATACAAATTTCAGTACGAACGTCACCGAACGCTATATCGAAGACAGTCAAAGCAATACCCTTCAGCAATATTTCCTGCTTAGCTTCAGCTATCACCTCCGGCATTTCGGCAGCAGTGGCGGAGATTCAAGGCGTCGCGGCCCCGGCCGGCCGGGAGGACCTCCCATGGGACGCCCCGGGGGGCGGCCTTTTTAAGAACCCTGCTTTTGCCCTCCCTGCTTTTAACGACCCTCACCGGAATTTTGTAACTTTAAACCCATGAAGGCACGTTCCGGTATCTTTCTGATTTTGTTTATGCTTCTGCTCAAAACAGCGGCAGCCTCGTCGATCCTCATTTACATGGACGAGACGCAGAAGAATCACCTGAAAGCCTATGGCATTGCTTACTGGATCCTGGAAAAGGAACAACCGGTAAACTGGCTGCTCAATTACCGGGGAGGCAGCTTTCTGACAACTTATAGCCAGCAGGTAGAAAATGAATGCAAGATCCGCGGGATTAGCTACGATGTGTTGCCGGACGCCAGGGTAACTCTGATCCTCAAACAGATTGCCGACCCACAGTCCAATACTGATTTGGTCCGGTTGGAAAAGGCGCCCCGGATGGCCGTCTATTCACCCAAGAACAAGCAACCC
>DATCYD010000129.1:0-4350 GCA_036570465.1 Anseongella sp. | reverse complement strand
CATCCAGTCTTCCGGATAACGCTGCAGCGGTCATTGCCCGAGTATATATAAGCGGAATGCGGGAACCGGTTCCGTATCCCCCTCCGGTCCAACCTGTATTTACCAGCCAGGCGGTAACCTGATGCCTGCGAAGGCGTTCTCCAAGCAGGGCAGCATAACGGCCGGGATGAAGGGGCAGGAACGCCTTTCCAAAACACGCCGAAAAGGTAGCCTGCGGCTCGTCAACCCCTGCCTCTGTGCCAGCGATCTTGGCGGTATAGCCGGAAATAAAATGATACATCGCCTGCTGCACGGTAAGTTTTGAGATAGGAGGCAACACTCCAAATGCATCGGCGGTCAGAAAGAACAAATGGCTGGGGTGGTCCGCGCAGGAAGGACTCACCGATCGTTCAACGAAATCGATGGGATAGGCGGCCCGGGTATTCTCCGTCTTGCTGGTATCGGCAAAATCCACTACCCGTCCATAGCCGGCAAAGCAGGTATTTTCCAACAGGGAGCCAAACCGGATAGCCCGATGTATCTGTGGCTCCTTCTCCGGGCTGAGATGAACGCATTTAGCATAACATCCCCCCTCAAAATTAAAAATGCCGTTGGAAGACCAGCCATGTTCATCATCGCCCACCAGATAACGGGAAGGATCTGCAGACAAGGTCGTTTTTCCTGTGCCTGAAAGGCCAAAAAACAACGCGGTATCACCCTGTGATCCAACATTCGCCGCGCAATGCATAGGGAGAATGTTCTTTTCCAGCGGTAACAGGAAGTTCAAAACTGAAAAAATGCCCTTTTTGATCTCGCCCGTATATCCCGTTCCGCCGATGAGAATTATTCTACGCGAAAAGTTAATGATGGTAAAATTGGGACTGCGGGTACCGTCGGTGGCGGGATCCGCACTGAATCCGGTGGCAACCAAAATGGTCCAGTCCGGATGATGGCGCAGCAGCTCATCTTCCGGCGGTCGCAAAAACAGATTATGGGCAAACAGCGACTGGTAAGCCATTTCCGTTACCACGCGGATATTCAGGCGGTAGTCCTTTCCGGCACAGGCATACACGTCATTGACAAAAACGTCCTTGTCGCCAAGCCAGCCGGCTACTTTATTATACAGGCGTTCAAACGTTTCGGTCGAAATAGGGATATTGACATCACTCCACCATGTCTCCCGTTCCGTAAGCCGGTCACGCACAATGAACCGGTCTTTAGGAGCGCGCCCCGTAAATGCTCCTGTATCAACCGCAAGGGCACCGGAGGCAGCAAGATGGCCTTCGGATCTGAGAATAGCTTCTTCAATGATCTGGGCGGGCGGAAGATTCCACCTGGCGGAGGCCACGCGGAAGCCCAAATCAGCTATAGAGACTCCATGAGCCTTTAAGCCAATTTCATTCATAAAATCAGGTTTATCGATTGGTTACGCCGGCAAACATAGGACTAATGGGGCAGAAAAACCAATCTGAAACCTCCCGAAAAGCCGCTTACTGTAATTGCTACACTTTCCAAAACAGGGAATGACACGACCGCAATCGATTTATCCGGAATGAAATTATCCTCCACTTTTTTTTGCACGATACCCTTCCGTCGCCAGCAATTGAAGGATCTTGTCACGGAAGTCGCCCTGAACCAGGATCTCTCCGTTCTTTACTGAACCACCGGTGCCGCATTTAGATTTCAGCATTTTACCAAGTTTCTCCAGATCGGTTGACTGGCCCCGGAACCCCGTGATCAGGGTCACCGCTTTACCGGCTCGTTGTTTCCGGTCAAGCTGTACCCGCAGGTCCTGTTGTCTGGGCGGTGGCGTGGTTGCGTTTTCCGAAACATTATCCGCTTCCAATTGGAATCCTGGATCGGTGGAATATACGATCCCACCGGATTTTTTCTTTTTCATATTGTTATCTTTTCAAGGAGTGATCACAGAAATCGAGGAAGGCATTACCCTAATATCCAATTGTTTACCCATCAATGCAGGTTCGCCGTCCAAATGTACCGGTCCATCATCTTCCCGAACAATTCTGAACTTTTCCCCCTGCAGCCTCAGCATGAAGCGGGAACCGCCGATCTTTCCGGTCATCAGCCGAAGAGCCATCTCCGGATAGCGGTAAGCAGGGAAGGGTCGCAAAATACAAAGATCCAGCAAGCCGTCCATAGTACTGGCCCCCGGAGCAATATAGGCGTTGTTCCCATACTGGGAAGCATTGGCAATGCTAACCAGAAATGCACGCTCGAGGATGGTACCGTCGCCGGTTGTGATCACGTAATTGCCAGGCTGATAATTCCTGATCTCCCGCAGGGCTGATTGAACATATCCTGAGAAACCCCTGCCTGGCCCGGTTGCGAAAACATGACTGATATGAGCATCAAATCCAGCCCCGGCTACACAAAAAAAGGGGGAATCATTCATAATTCCCACGTCCATGCGTGAAGTTCGGAGTTTATTGATCAGGCGGATGGCAGCGGACGGATTCAGCGGAATGCCCAAATGCCTGGCAAGTCCGTTGCCCGAGCCGGAAGGGATAATGGCAAGGGATGCCTGCTCTTGCTCACCGGTGCCTTGTTTGCCGGATGCAGACCCTGTCGGTATCTGTTTTCCTGTTCGGGCCATGATACCTCTTGCCACTTCGTTTACCGTACCATCCCCGCCTACGGCTGCCACGATATCAAACCCAAGGTAAGCCGCCGACAGAGAAAGACGCCGCGCGTGATCCTCGCTTTCGGTATGAGCAAATTCATAATGGAAAAGGGAGCGGTCGAGATTGCGCCCGATGATACGTTGGAGGGAACTTTTGTCGCGACCACCGGCAATTGGATTGATCACGAATAGGAGGTGCTTCTTCCGGGACATACCAACGAAGTAAGCGATAAAATTTGAAATTTTATCATAGCTTTGCGGGATATTTTATTGCTTATGCCTTACCTTTTTACTTCCGAATCAGTTTCGGAGGGACATCCCGATAAAGTTGCAGATCAGATTTCTGATGCCATTCTTGATGAATTTCTCACCTCCGACCCTGAGTCGAAGGTGGCCTGTGAAACCATGGTGACCACTGGCCTGGTAGTGCTTGCCGGAGAGATCAAGTCCAGTGCATATATAGATGTACAATCTGTGGCACGGGGCGTGATCGAGCGTATTGGCTATACCCGTTCAGAATACATGTTCGATGCCAACTCCTGTGCGGTTATTTCGGCCCTGCACGAACAATCCCCGGATATTAACCAGGGAGTTGAACGCAACAATCCGGAAGATCAGGGAGCCGGCGACCAGGGAATGATGTTCGGTTACGCAACCAATGAGACCGACAATTACATGCCGCTGGCCCTGCGTCTTTCACATCTGCTCTTACAGGAACTGGCTGCTATTCGGAAAGAAGGCAAAAAAATGAAATACCTGCGTCCTGATGCCAAGTCACAGGTAACGATAGAATACAGTGACCGTCACAAGCCTGTCCGGATTGACACGATCGTTCTTTCTACGCAGCACGATGATTTCAACGGCGCGTTGGAAAAGATCGAAAACGATATTAAGCGTATTCTGCTTCCCCGGGTCAAGAAATTGCTCCCCCGCCGTATGCAACGCTTATTTACTTCAGATATCAAGTTTCATGTAAACCCGACCGGCAAGTTCGTGATTGGCGGACCACACGGCGATTCCGGGCTCACGGGCCGCAAGATCATTGTGGACACTTACGGTGGAAAGGGTGCTCATGGCGGCGGCGCCTTTTCCGGCAAGGATGCTTCCAAAGTCGATCGTTCCGCGGCGTATGCAACCCGCTACCTGGCAAAGAACCTTGTAGCTGCAGGTGTAGCGGACCAGGCATTGGTTCAGGTAGCCTATGCCATTGGCGTGGCCGAACCTGTGGGCCTGTACGTAACCACTTACGGCACAACCAAAATCACTGGCCCGGACGGAAAGAAACTCAGTGATGGGGAAATCGCCGCCCGGCTTAAAGATCTATTCGACTTGCGCCCTTATAACATTGTCCGCTATTTTGGACTGAAGAACCCAATCTTCTCCGAAACGGCCGCCTATGGTCACATGGGACGGACTCCCGGAACAAAAACTGTTAACGGACAGGAATTCGAAACATTCACCTGGGAAAAACTCGATCTCGTTGACCGTATTCGAACCGCCTTTGGCGAGGTTTCTAGTTTCTAGTTTCATTGCTATTGCTCCGCAACAGCTCAGGATCGCTGCGCGACGGCTTATTACAGCTCCATACAGCCTGTTACACCTCATCCCAAGCTCCAGGGACCCGGCAACCTCCCACAGCCCTTCTTCAAACTAGCAACTAGAAACCAGAAACCGTTGCGTCAGCAACTTCCAACTAGAAACTATTTCGCAGCATTTGTCGGTAAAAACCG
>DATCYD010000128.1:0-13022 GCA_036570465.1 Anseongella sp. | reverse complement strand
TATCTTAGCTTCTTAATCAAATCGAACCAACGAAATGAAACGATCTTTTCGCATAATCGCCTCTCTGTGCCTGCTGACCGGCTGCTGCGTTGTTTCCCAATCCGCTTATTCACAAGGTGCCAAATCAGTCTATTTCGAACTGGGCGGCCCCGGACTGGCCTCTTTCAATTTCGACACCCGGTTCTCCAACAGCGAGAACGGGATTGGCGGAAGGATTGGAGTAGGTGGTTTCAAGATCGACGATGCAGGGGCCGTCTTCTTTCCTGTGGCCGTGAACTACCTGCTGGGCAAGGATGACCGTCATTATTTTGAGATTGGCGCCGGAGGCACCTTTGTCTCCGTCAGCGAAGACGATTCTGTGGACCAGGTGGATGAAGATAGTGATCCATTCTCCGGTTCATTCGGCCACCTTCATTTTGGGTATCGTCTGCAGCCTGTCAATGGAGGATTTACCTTTCGGGCAGGAATGACCCCTGTTTTTGGCGATGGCTATTTCATTCCTTATTATTTTAGTTTATCCTTCGGCTATAAATTTTAAGGCGCCGGTGACACCTCACGAAGATGGCGATCACTAAACCTGCATTTCAGGCTTTATCTTCCATGGCATGGCTCTGGCATACCGCATAGCGGCTAATAGTGTCAGAAATGCCACGGTAATTCCCGCTGTATGTGACCAGCCCACTGGTAAGCCAAACCCTTCCTTCGCCAGCAGAATATAAGAAACCACGACCGCTGTCATAAAAACTGCAGGAGCCAGGGCTATCCAGTAGGCTTTGCCTTCACGGATCAGCCATACCGTTACAGTCCATAGCACAATTGTAGCCAGGGTTTGATTGGTCCAGGCAAAATAACGCCAGACAATACCGAAATCCATCAGGGTTAGCAGGTAACCTGCCAGGAATAACGGAATGGAAACCAATAAGCGATTCCGTATAGGGCCTTGCTTGAATTTCAGGAAGTCGGAAACAATAAGGCGAGCCCCGCGAAAGGCAGTATCGCCGGAGGTAATGGGAGCTGCTACCACACCCAGCAAGGCAAGAACTCCACCAACCGGCCCCAGCAGGGTACTGCAAATTTCTTTCACAACCACCGCCGCGTTCCCTCCATTTCCGGCCATGACCTGATTCAGTTCACCAATGCCCCCAAAGAAACTCATGCTGACTGCCGCCCAGATCATGGCCACGACTCCTTCAGTAATCATGGTGCCATAGAAAATCCCTCGTCCCTGTCGTTCGTTGGACATGCATCGGGCCATCAGAGGGGATTGTGTGGCATGAAAACCGGAAATGGCCCCACAGGCAATGGTAATGAATAACATGGGAAAGATGGGAAACTCCTCAGAGGTATGATGCAGGTTGGTCAAAGTGGCCGCGGTTAGTTCCGGTACATGCAAACCGTTCCAGACCATCATCACTAAAATGCCAAATGCCATAAACAGCAGGGCAAAACCAAAGACGGGGTAAATCTTACCGATCAGCTTATCGATGGGTAAAACCGTGGAAAGCACATAGTAACCGAAAATAATCCAGATCCAGACACTGTAGCCGGCGAGACCGGCAGTCAGGTCACCCATAATGCGGGCCGGTCCAATGAGAAATACCGCACCAACCATGATCAGCAGGATCACGG
Organism: Anseongella sp.; assembly: GCA_036570465.1. Lineage (GTDB taxonomy): Bacteria > Bacteroidota > Bacteroidia > Sphingobacteriales > Sphingobacteriaceae > Anseongella. Next base: position 11,393 of record DATCYD010000128.1, on the reverse strand, counting down.
TAAACCCTCTCATGAACTGCATCACCCCATTTCCAAGATACTTTCCGGAAATCTCCGAAATGCTTTTTCCGTTTTGCCGCAAACAAAGCATGCCCGAGAGGTAATCATGGACGCCTCCGGCCAGGACGGAACCAAGCGCGATCCACAGAAAGGCCACCGGCCCCCACATGGCACCTGCCACCGCCCCGAAAATGGGCCCCAGACCAGCGATATTCAGGAACTGGATCAGGAATATTTTCCAGGCAGGCATGGTCACATAATCCACGCCGTCTGCCATGGTGATGGCAGGAGTGGCCTTGTTAGGGTCAATAACAAATACCCTTTCAACCAAGCGGGAGTAGAAAAAATAACCTGCCAGCAAGGCAAGGATCGATAATGTAAACGTGATCATAGATTCTTATTTAAGTACTTCAATTCTTGATTTAGGTGGTCATAAAACTACGGATTTAGCCGCTATTTCAAAGCATCATTGTCATTTCAAAAAATTCAGAACAGACCACATTTTCCGGCGAATGGCCGATGAGCTGTCATTATAATTGTTGACAATGATCACGAAGATGTATTGACGGCCGGACCGGGAGGTATGATATCCCGCATAACTTCTGACACCCCGTATAGAGCCACTTTTCATGCGCATTCCGTTCATTTCAGGCAAACTGTTATAAAAAGCAGGAAACCAGGATTGTTTCCGGGCGTCCAGTAGTACATGGGCCATCGTCGCAGCGGTAATCCTGTTGTCGGGACTCAAACCGCTGCCATCCACCATGACCATGCTATTGGAATCAACTCCCTTTCCGGCCCAGAATTCCCGGATCAGTCTCAAACCTTCCTCTGTACTTCCTTCTTTTCCTTTTTCAAGGCCAATGGTCTTCACCAGCGCCTCACCGTATAGGTTGATGCTGTTATCATTGAACTCTTTCACGATATCCGCCAGCGATGGAGAAGTTACACGGCTCAGGGTAGCGTTCATTTTTTCAAGGTTAGTTCCCTCTAATGTCAAACGCCTGCTGGTAGTGGCTTCTCCCGAAACCAGAATTCCCGCTGCCACGATAGCCTCCCTGAAACGGAAAGCTGTCTCAAAAGCCGGGTCGGGCACCGCACCCGATATCGATCGTTCCCGCTTATCAATAGCATAGGTCCCTCGCAGGTAGGCAACCTTACTATAAGGAGGCAGATACACATAGGCTTGATCGCCTGTCCCGGCCGCCCCGGTATGTAACTCATTGATGAATTGAAGGTAGCCCATTTCAGGCTTTGTCCCCCCGACCCCGACCGGACCACCCACCTCCGATGGCTGCAACAGGATATCGAACTGATTCTCCCGCCAGTTCAAAGCTGCCGACCCGGCCCCGTAGTAATTGCCGATGTCATTCCATTGCCATCCGTCCGGAATGGTTTGCGTTCCCATCCGGCGCTGGTCCCCAATCACCCTTCCTGAGATCTTTTTAATCCCCGCCTCTTTCAGGTTCCGGATGCAGTCTGTCAATACCTGCACCTCGCCGGTTTCCTCCCAGCGCCAGGACCCCAGCGTAGGATCACCCGATCCTACGATCAGGAGGTCTCCCTGCAACACGCCGGCGTTATCGATACGTCCGGTATAACCGATCCGGGTTTGGTACCGGAAGTCTGACCCGAGCAAGTAAAAAGCGCTGGCCGATGTGATCACTTTCAGCGTGGAAGCGGTGGCCATTCCCGTGTTCTGATTCCGCCCAAAAACCAGGTTGCCCGTCTGCGCATTGAGCACTGCCAGCGAGGCCTGACCGTAACGGAGCTGAGCGTCATGTACAAAAGAAACCCACGCATCCGGAAGCCCGGCAGGCGGGGACTGGGAGAAGGTGAATCCAGGGAAAGCATTAAATAAAAAAAAGACTATAAGTCCGGCGTTTTGCGTCATGACTTAAAGATAGAAATTCCTTTGAAATTGTAGTGACTTAACTGGCTTAAAAAGTGGGTTTTTCGGACCAATTGAAGCCGTAAAAATATTAACCACTAGTAAATATGTATAATATAAAAATCTAATAATCAGTGTATATATACACAAACAGTAAACTATAACTTTACTACTATCAGGACAATGAACCGAAAGTCCGGCCAACCCTGATCAGGAGGCGTCTGAAGGCGTTTAGTTATGCAATTTTCTTAAAGGTTAATGCAATTATTTACATAGCTGTTCATCATATACTTATCAGGTTTATATATAGTGTTTGATTAGACTTTTCAAAAAAGACCGTCTCCAAGGTTTTTCGAAAACCCGGGCAGAAAATTGTCAAAAAAAAAGCGGCCTGCCTACCGGAAATTCATCCGGATTGGCAGGCCGCGAGACCATCGTTTCAACGTGTAACAGAACGGCCGGCTTCGGGAGCCGGGCCAGCTCAGGTCAGCGCCGGAGCCGGGGCAAGCAGACCACGTTTGAGTAAGTGTTCAGCGATCTGAATGGCATTGGTAGCGGCACCCTTTCTCAGATTGTCAGCCACCACCCAGAGGTTCAGCGTCCGGGGCTGGCTTTCATCCCTGCGGATGCGTCCAACGAATACCTCATCACGGCCTTGAGCATCCAGCAATGGCATGGGGTATTCACCTTTTGCCGGATCATCTTTTACGATGATGCCAGGTGTCGCAGCCAGTAACGCACGCACTTCATCCAGTTCGAATTCATCTTCAAATTCAATATTCAACGACTCAGAATGTCCGCCCATCACGGGAATGCGTACCGTAGTAGCTGTCACACGAATGGAATCATCGCCAATGATCTTTATCGTTTCATTCACCATTTTCATCTCCTCCTTCGTGTAACCGTTCTCCAGAAATACGTCAATCTGGGGAATTACGTTCAGGTCAATGGGATAAGGATAGGCTTTTTCGCCAGAACGGCCTTCCCGCTCATCCATGAGCTGATTTACCGCTTTGACCCCGGTCCCTGTCACCGATTGATAGGTTGATACCACTACGCGCTTTGCTTTATATCTTTTATGAAGCGGATCCAGGGCAAGTACCATCTGGATCGTGGAACAGTTCGGATTGGCAATGATCTTATCTTCTTCAGTCAGGGTATGGCCGTTAATTTCGGGCACCACCAACTTCTTCTCAGGATCCATTCTCCACGCCGATGAGTTGTCAATTACCGTAATACCTGCTTCCGCAAATACGGGCGCCAGCGCAAGGGAAGTACCTCCGCCGGCGGAAAACAAAGCAACAGCAGGCTTCATCGCGATAGCATCGGCGGCATTGACCACCTTATACTTTTTCCCCTTGAATTCCACTTCTTTACCAACGCTTTTTTCGGAAGCGACAGGAATCAACTGGTCCACAGGAAAATCACGCTCGGCGAGCACTTTCAACATTTGGGAGCCCACCAGGCCGGTCGCTCCCACTACTGCTACTTTCATTTTTACTTTTGTTAGAGATTTGTTTATATTTATCCTACCTATTGAAAATTGAACACATCTGTTATGAAAACGTTTTGCTTTCGCTTAAGTTTCCTTTTATGCGCACTCATGCTTGATCCGGCCGCAGTCACTGCCCAGCTTACCGATCACTTCAGCGATGGGGATTTTACCGCCTCCCCCGGCTGGAACGGAGACACCACCGCCTGGCAGGTGGATGATCGGTTCCGGCTGAACAACCGGGATACTTCCCTGAGCCAGACGGTTTACCTCTCCACATCACTATCAAACAGCAAAAGTGCGAAATGGGAATTTCTTTTACAAATGAATTTTGACCCCTCATCCTCCAACCGGTTCAGAATCTATCTTTCTTCCACCAACCCCAGCTTAAACGAACCACTCCAGGGATATTTCCTGCAAATCGGAGAAAGCGGCCCCGAAGATGGCTTCGACCTTTACAGGCAGGATAGCCTTGCTGCTGTCCGGATCCTGGAAGGTCCTGCGGTAAACCGTAATCCGGACACGCTCAGGTGCCGGTTCCATATCCAGCGGGATACCTCCGGGGCCTGGGAAATACGCACCGATCCTTCCGGCGGAAAGAACTTCCGGTTCTATGGTTTCGTCCGGGATAATCACTATGAAATCGGTGGACACCTGGGCCTGCAAGCGCGTTACACAGCCAGCCGATCCGGAAAATTCTACTTCGACGACCTACGGGTTACCAACCCGGGTAACGCACCGGTGATTCCGCCTGTTTTGGCTGCCTGGGGCACCTTAATAATTACCGAAGTAATGCCGGACCCAGCACCTGTAGAAGGATTGCCCGACGCTGAGTTTTTTGAACTTTACAACCCAACTGATTCTACCATCCACCTGAGCGAATGGACCTGGAGCGATAACCGGAATAATTCCCGCTTTGGTGACGACAGCCTTGTTGCCGGCTCCTGGCTGATCGTTTGTAAAACCTCCGATACTTCCCTGTTTTCAACTTACGGCCCGGTTGCAGGGCTCTCTCCTTTTCCTTCACTGAATAACTCCGGTGATCAGCTGAAATTGCATGGGCCTTTTGGCATTCTTGTAGATTCACTCAGCTATGCCGACAATTGGTACGGGCAGCCCGGGACGGAAGAAGGCGGGACCAGCCTGGAACGCATATCCCTTTCGCTTCCCTGTTTTCCAAGGGCGAACTGGAGCGCTTCAAGGGCCTTGGCAGGCTGGACCCCCGGAAGGTCCGGCTCCCTGGACGAAATCGTCCTGGGGCGGGTATTTCTGTTGCAAACGCTTCGGATCAGGGACGAGCGAACACTGGAACTTATTTTTAACACCTTTCCTCAAACCATTCTGTCACTGGCCGCTGACAACTATGCCTTAAATAACGGAGCCTCGGTGGCACACGCAGAACGGATCACTGATGGGCAAGGCATCCTGTTAACGCTCAATGAGCCACTGCGGCGGGGCAGTCTGTATCGTTTGTCTATCCGGAATATGGCCGATTGTTATGGGAATCCATTAAAGCATGCAGAACACGAATTCCTGCTTCCTCAACTTCCTGAACCGGGCGAGGTGGTAATCAACGAGATTCTGTTCAACCCTGTTGAAGGAGGTGCGGATTATGTAGAGATCTATAACCGTTCAGGCAAGATCCTTGACCTGAAAGACTTGCAGCTGGCCGGCGGCGGGAACGATTCACCGGCCGCCCCCGGGAGTAACCCATCCACCGGGAACAATCCCCCCTCCGCAGGCATCTTCATAGCTGACAGTACTACCTTGTTTCGGCCCGGCGAATACCGCTTACTGACCAGGTATCCTGAACGGGTAGCAGCACATCACCTGTTGCTAAATCCGGGCGTCGTCATCCGGATGGAGCATTTCCCCGCCTTTTACAATAAAAGTGGTAGTTGCATGCTGCTGTATGGAGAGAAACAGATCGACCAGGTTCATTACCGCGAAGAAATGCATGCCCGACTGATCATTGACCCGGAAGGAATTTCTCTCGAAAAAATTCATTTCGACTTGCCTGCAGGGCAAGCAGGGGCTTTCCGGTCGGCTTCTGCAACATCGGGTCATGGAACCCCTGGATACCAGAATTCCCAATTCCTGGAAGAGGGAAATCCGGCGCGGCAGATCACATTGGTAAACCGTGTCTTTTCGCCCGGAAACGGCCTTGGTAACTGGCTACAGATCCACTATCGCTTCCCCGAACCAAATCTGATAGCTGGTATCCGCATTTTCGACGCAGGCGGCCGGATGGTGAGGCGGTTGGCAGCCAACCGGTTGCTCGGAACAACGGGCATTGTTACCTGGAATGGCCGGGACGATCGCGGATTATCGCTCCAAACCGGGCTGTATATTATTCACATGGTGATTTTCTCTACAAGCGGTTCCGTCACACGTTTCCACAGAACATGCGTGGTAGCTAATAAAGTATAATTCCGACATAGCAGTATCAATACAATAAATTCAGAATTTTATTTTGTATCTGCTGAATTCTTTGTAGATTTGATTATTCGCCTTTCACTTAATTACGGTGAACATGGATTCGAAACACGAAACAATCATAGTTACCGGGGCCAACGGCCAGGTCGGAACCGAACTGGTGGCCGGCTTGAGGGCTGTCTATGGAAATGATGCCGTTATAGCCACTGACATCAGCAAGCCGGCAGGGCATGAGCGCCAACAGGGTCCGTTTGAATATCTCGACGTCCTGAATGAAACCGAACTTCAACGGCTCTTTGAACGGTATCGCCCGGGACAGGTCTATCATTTGGCCGCGATACTGTCGGCCACCGGTGAAAAGAGACCACAGAAGGCCTGGGAATTAAATATGGACGGATTGCTGCATATGCTACGTCTTTCTGTAGAATATACTGTAAGACAAGTATTCTGGCCCAGTTCCATCGCCGTATTCGGACCACTTTCACCCAAACTGAATACGCCACAGCACTGTATCATGAACCCGGACAGCATTTACGGGATCAGCAAGCTTGCCGGGGAACGATGGTGCGAATATTACGCAAAACATCATGGTCTCGATGTCCGAAGCCTGCGTTTTCCTGGACTCATCGGCTGGCAATCAGCACCCGGCGGCGGGACCACCGATTACGCGGTCCATATTTTTCACGAGGCTCTAAAAAACAAGGCCTACACTTCTTTTCTTCTGGAAAACACCAGGTTGCCCATGATGAGCATGCCCGATGCGATACGAGCCACCCTGGAACTAATGCAGGCGCCGAAGGAAAGCATCAGCATCCGCTCATCCTATAATATTGCGGGGCTAAGCTTTACTCCCGCCGAACTGGCAAGTGCCATCTCGGAACATGTACCCGGATTCCGTATGGAATACCTGAAGGATGATCCGCGGCAGGAAATTGCCGACTCATGGCCCGAAAGCATTGATGATTCCACAGCCCGGCATGACTGGAATTGGAAACCCGCCTATAACCTGGAGACGCTCACCATGGCTATGCTGGAAAATATCAGCCGAAACCGTACTTTTGTACATGACCTTTGAGGAATTCTTTCAAAAGAAAAAAATAGACCTGACCACCCTTGGGGCCGAACGGCCTGCTCTTCTTGATGAGTTCAAAAAGCATTTCGAGGCAATGGGCGAAAAAAGCTTTGATCACACCAAGAAGTACTGGTTCAATAAGCTCCGGAGGGCTTACCCGCTGAAAGCCGGATAATCCGTCTTTTTCACATAGTAACCCGTACCATCATAGGGGCGTTTGCGCGGATGTCCCTGGCAAATGTCCGAACAGCAGCCTTCCATGGACCAGCCACAATCTTCGCACTGAGCGAAATGTTCATTGCATTCAGGATTGGCACAATTGATCATTCTGGCAGATGATTTTCCACAGTTGCGGCATATAGAGATCACCGATGGATTGTGCCGGTTAATGTCCACGGCAATCCGGTTGTCAAACACATAGCATTTTCCATCAAAATCACGGCCATCGGTTTCTTTTCCATATTTAATGATCCCCCCTTTCAACTGGTAAACCTCCTGAAATCCTTCCTGAAGAAGCAAAGCGGATGCTTTTTCGCATTTGATACCCCCGGTGCAGTAAGTGATCACTTTTTTATCCTTCAGGTGGGCCAGTTCGTTGATCTTCTCTGGAAAATCCCGGAAGTTCTCAATATCAAGCGTCACCGCATTCCGGAACTGCCCCAACTGATGTTCATAATTGGAACGAACGTCCAGTACCACCACGTCATCCCGGTCTTTCATTCTCTGAAAATCGACAGGATCCAGATGAATGCCTGTTTTGTTCCTGGGATCGATGATTTTGGGATCGCGAAGCCCGGAATGAACGATCTCCGGTTTGTGCCGGACATGCATTTTTACAAATGAAGGAGTGTCCACCTCATCTGCTTTAAAGTCAATACTGGCAAAGCGAGGTTCGGCTCGAAGCGCTTTCATATAAGCGTCACATGCTTCCACCGTTCCGGAAATAGTCCCGTTCAGACCCTCTGGAGCAACAATTACCCGCCCTTTGAGATCGAGGGACCGGCAAAACTCCAGATGCGATGCCGCAAAAGCCTCCGCATCATCGATGGATGTATAGCAATAATATAAAAGAGTCCTGTACATATTCATCATGACATTATTTGTTGAACTGAGTCATGGTTAGCTCAATGCCCGTGGTGACCACACTCTCAATCATATCCGCGGAACGAGCTATCAGCGCCGGGAGTTCCATCAGTTCGTCATCGTCAAATCCGCTGAGTACATAATTTACCTGCTGCCCGCGAAAATAATTGTCTCCAATTCCGAAACGAAGCCGCGGGTAGGCATTGCTTCCCAATTGGAGGTTAATATGTTTCAGCCCGTTATGGCCGGCATCACCGCCTTTGGGACGCAACCGGACACTTCCAAAGGGTAAGGCCACATCGTCCAGCACAACCAGCAGGCGCTCCATAGGAATCTTCAGCGTTTGAAGCCAGTAATTCACAGCCTTTCCGCTGAGATTCATATAAGTCGTGGGCTTGATCAGGTGAAGCATGCGTCCCTTTACCAACACTTCAGTATACCAGGCATGCCGGTCAGGGCCAAAGGAAGCCTTATGGCGCCTGGCTAGTTCATCCAGAACCATAAAACCAATGTTATGCCGCGTATCTGCATACTCGGGCCCGATATTACCCAGTCCAGCTATCAGGTATTTCATCCTGCAAAAATACAAAAAGAGGATATATACCAGGATATATCCTCTTGCAATGAATTTGGAACAACCGCAAATGCGGACTTGACTTATTCCGCTTCTCCTTCCGTTTCCCCTGTCTGGGCAGAACGTGTTGCACGTGACTGATCAACCTTAACAACCGTGCTTTCGGTCAGGTTAAGCAGCTCCAGGTTATCCAGTTTAATATCAGCAACACGGATTGAGTCTCCTACTTCCAGGGAGCTGATATCCACGGCGATAAAATCGATCATGTCTTTGGGATACCCTTTCACCTGCAGTTTCCGGAAATTCTGAAGGAGCTTTCCGCCGGAACGAACGCCGGGCGAAACGCCGGTTAACCTAACAGGCACGTCCATTTTTACCAGTTTATCATCGAATAACTGAAGAAAATCCACATGTAACACCTCGTCACTGACGGGGTGAAACTGAATATCCTTCATGCTGGCACGAAATTTTTTCCCTTCAAGATCCAGATCCACGAACATGGCCTCCGGCGTGTAGATCAAATCCCGTAAATCAGCAGCGGACGCTGAAAAGTGGTGTTGTTCTTCACCACCGTACAATACGCAAGGCACCCGGCCTTCGTACCGCAACTCTTTGGCGTCACGTTTCCCTACGTTCTGACGGGCAGAACCGCTAATAGCTATTGATTTCATGATTTATATAAATAATTACTAATTACTTGCTACCTATAAGTTGATCTTTGACTGAAACTGGTCGCTGATCCGGAACAACTCACTAATTGAACCATGTTCGTTCACACTCGTGATTGCCTTTGCAAATAGTTCGGCCACCGAAAGCACCCGTATTTTTTTGCTATTCTGACGCAACGGGATGGTATCGCATACGATCAACTCTTCCAACACGGAATCTTCGATCCGCTCGTAAGCATTTCCCGATAACACAGGGTGGGTACACACCGCTCTGACACTCCGGGCGCCCTTATCGATCAGCAGCTGGGCCGCCTTGGTGAGGGTTCCCGCTGTATCGATGATATCATCCACCAGCACAATATCATGATCTTTTACATCCCCGATCACGCTCATGGATTCCACTTCGTTCGCCCGTTTCCGTTGTTTGTCGCAAATCACCACTTCTACGTTCATCGCCTTTGCAAAAAACCTGGCCCGCAGCGCTCCCCCGATATCAGGTGAAGCAATGGTGAGATGCTCCAATCCCAGGCTTCGCAGGTACGGTACGAAAATCACCGAGGCATCCAGATGATCCACCGGAATATCGAAAAAGCCCTGTATCTGCGCCGCGTGCAAGTCCATGGTCATCACCCTGTTTGCACCGGCCGCTGCCAGTAAGTTCGCCATCAGCTTGGAGCCGATGGGTACCCGTGGCTTATCCTTTCGGTCCTGCCGGGCAAGACCGAAATAAGGAATAACGGCCGTCACGTAATGCGCTGAAGCGCGGCGTGCAGCATCAATCAGCAACAACAACTCCATCAGGTTATCTGACGGAGCGTACGTGGACTGAACAATAAACAAGTCACACCCACGTACGGATTCATTGTAAGAGGGTTGAAATTCTCCGTCGCTGAAACGGTTAATGGTGACCTCTCCTGCTTCTCTGCCCATTGACCGGGCGATCTTAGTTGCCAGCGCTGTAGAAGCTGAGCCTGAAAAAACTTTAACCGGGTTAAATTGTAACGGCATTGCTATCGTTAAAAAAATGCGGGACAAACACGTTGCCCGACCAGGATTCGAACCTGGACAAACAGAACCAAAATCTGTCGTACTACCTTTATACTATCGGGCAATCATAAAAGAACATTCCCCCTCGATTTGGGAGCGCAAATATAGAAATACTACCCCACTTGCGCAAACGTCTTATGAAAGTCCCGAACGACTCCGAAATAAATTTAGGGAATCAGTTCAATAAAGCCACTAAATATTTACTATTTTCGGGGCTGATTAACCAATGCAGCAACCGATGCCCAACTATCAAAGGCTAAACAATATCGTAGGCTGGCTTTGTTTTGCAATAGCCGGCACAACGTATTTTCTAACCATGGAGCCCTCCGCAAGCTACTGGGACTGCGGAGAGTTCATTTCCTGTATTTACCGCATGCAGGTGGCCCACCAACCCGGAGCGCCCCTGTTCACCATGCTATATAAAGTATTTACCCTGCTCGCAGGGGACAATCTGGATAAGATTGCCTATTATTCCAACTTTGGATCGGTACTCTCGAGTGCGTTCACCATTCTTTTCCTGTTCTGGACCATTACCGCCCTGGCCAAAAAACTTGTTTTAAAGCAACAAACGGAACTCACCGAAGGAAATATCTGGTTGATCCTGGGCAGCGGCCTGGTTGGAGCACTGGCCTATTCTTTTTCCGACACCTTCTGGTTCTCGGCAGTAGAATCGGAAGTGTATGCCCTTTCTTCTCTCTGTACCGCCATTGTATTCTGGGCCATTTTCAAATGGGAAAACAATGCCGATCAACCCGGCGCCGACCGCTGGCTGATCCTCATCGCCTATGTTATGGGGCTTTCCATCGGCGTTCATCTTCTGAACCTGCTGGCCATCCCGGCTATTTCGCTGGTGTATTATTTCCGTCGTTATAAGTATTCGCAACAGGGCGCTTTCTGGGCATTCGTCGTCAGCTGTCTGATCATCGTATTTGTGCAGTACGGCGTCATTCCGGGACTGGTATGGCTTTCAGCGCGATTCGAACTCCTGTTCGTCAATGCTTTTGGCCTTCCCTTCGATTCGGGACTTATCTTCTTCCTGTTGTTGCTGACAGGCGGCCTGGTATGGGCTTTCCTGTATTCGATCCGCAAGAAGAAACCCTTGCTGAATACAGCGTTGCTCTGTCTTACCT
>DATCYD010000127.1:0-5575 GCA_036570465.1 Anseongella sp. | reverse complement strand
CCACGAAGAAAGCAACCGAACCCTTTGTTTTCGAGCCGAACGATGCCAATACCTGGGTCAAGGTGCGAGCCATGATCGAGAATTTTCTAACCCTTCAATGGCGGGCCGGGGCACTGGCGGGCGCCAAACCTGAACATTCCTTTTACGTGAAGGTGGGGTTGGGGCAGACCATGACGGCCCAGGACATCCTGGAAGGCCGTATGATCGTCGAAATCGGCATGGCAGTGGTGCGTCCGGCAGAATTCATCATTCTGCGATTTAGCCATAAAATGCAGGAATCCTGAAAGTCATAACCATAAAAATTAACACAATGACAACTTATCCAATTCCCAAATTCCATTTCCAGGTAGAATGGGGCGGCAGCAAAATCGGTTTTACTGAAGTCACCGGCCTGGACATCACCACAGAGGTGATCGAATACCGCGACGGGGCCAGCCCTGAGTTCTCAAAAGTGAAAATGCCCGGACAACGCACCTTCAGCAATATTACGCTGAAGCGGGGCACCTTTGCCGGAGACAATGAATTCTACAAGTGGTTTAATACAGTGAATATGAACCAGATCGAACGGCGGGACCTGATCATCAGCCTGCTAAACGAGAACCACGAACCCGTGGTGGTCTGGAAAGTGAAGAACGCCTGGCCGCTTAAAGTAACTCCCACTGACCTGACCGCCGAGGGCAATGATGTGGCCCTGGAAAGCCTGGAACTCGCGCACGAAGGGTTGACCATTCAGAACGAATAGATCATGCCAATCCCAGGTACATATCCCATGACAGGGTTTCACTTTGTGGTGGCTTTCGAACTCTTCCCTCAGCTGCCGAATGATTTTCGGTTCCAGGAAGTCAGCGGACTCACGGTGAACATGGAGATGGAAGCGTATCGCGAAGGCGGACAGAACCGCTTCGAGCACCAGTTGCCGGTCAAAACGAGTTATACTGATCTGACATTGAAGCGCGGCATGTTCGAGCTTCCGTCAGGAATCATGGCCTGGTGCATCAATGCGGTTCAGAATTTTGAGTTTCAGCCTACCAACCTGCTGGTGTCCCTGCTAAATGATCAGCATGTTCCGGTACAGTCCTGGTACGTGGTGAATGCCATTCCGAAAAGCGTGGAATTCAGCAGTCTGAACGCCGAACAGAGTCAAGTAGCGATTGAAACACTGGTACTGAGCTATAATTATTTCAATATACTGAATTTGTCATCTGCCATGGCCGCGGGTGTTTCCATTTGAATCCCTAAAAACGCTGTTATGCCCATTGAGATCAAGGAACTGCATATCAAGGCAATCGTTTCCCCCCGGCCTGCGGGCTCACCAGGGGGAGGCGATAACCGGCTGCGAAGCGAATACGACAAGTTTAAAAAGGAGCTGATCAATGACTGTATCGAAAAGATACTGCAGCTTCTGGACGATAAAAAGGAACGCTGATGATTCCACTAGGGCAACATGAGAGTATGCTGATAAAGGCATATACCGATGGCACTTGTTCCACCCCCGTTGCAGAACCGTACACATTCCGTGTCAACCCTTCCTCTTACAATTTTAAATACCAGCTGGAGTACGTAGAGGATGGGCCCATGGGATCCAGCGGTACCCCTCTTAAATATTACAGGCAAACGCCCAATACATGGAATTTTGAAATTCTTATCGATGGCACCGGCGCAATCAAAAAGCCTTCCGCGCTGGATATCAGCCTGATAGGGAACACGGATCCGGTAAAAGTAGAGGAGGCAGTTAAAAAACTAAAGGCCCTGGTACTGGATTACAACGGGGAAATGCACAGGAATCCCTACCTGGTGGTCACCTGGGGAGAAGAAGTATTCCGGGGTACCCTGGAATCACTGGACCTGGAATACAAGCTGTTCAAACCGGATGGTACACCCTTGCGGGTAATCGCCTCTTTAGGTCTGAAAGAATGGGTGAATCCCGATCACCGGGTATTGATGGAAGACGCCTCTTCACCCGATATTACCCATGAGCGGACCATGACCGGGAGCGACCGGCTGGATCTGATGGCCCATCAGATATACGATACCCCGGCCTATTACCTGGATGTGGCCCGTGCCAATGGCCTGGACAGTTTCAGGAAGGTAAAAACAGGGAAAAACATTCACTTTCCCCCATTAAAATAATCCGCATGCCAGTATCCAGAATCATCCCTCAAACAGAACATGCAGATGTGGTAACCCATGTGCTGCTGGTTAACGGCGAAGAGCTTTCCAGAAGCATCCCGGTGCTTTCGGTTGACATCCGGAAAGAGGTCAATAAGATTCCTTTCGCCAGGATCCGGATCGGAGACGGGGACGCATCTCTGGAGGATTTCCCACTCAGTAATCAGGAACAACTAATTCCGGGCAACGAGATAGAAATCCGGATCGGTTACAGGAGTGACAATACCAATCTTTTCCGGGGCATTATCGTGACCCATTCCAACAGGATTACCGCCGGCAGGACCGAGCTGGTTATTGAATGCAGGGATCAAGCAGTGAAGATGACCCTGGGCCGGAAAAACAAGCATTTTGAGGAGGTGACAAACGCGGACATTGCAGAAGAGATCATTGGCAGGTATGGGCTTGAAAAAGAGATAGAGTCTTCTGCTTACCAGTACCGGGAGGCGGTTCAGTTCAATACCACCGACTGGGATTTTATTTTGTCCCGAATGGACCGGACCGGAAGGATCTGCCTGGTGGAAGACGGGAAAATCATCATCCGAAAACCGGACTTGTCGGCTTCAGCAGTGCTGGACGTTTTATTTGGCGCCACCATCATAGAGTATCAGGCTGATATAGATGCCAGGGAACAGCTGGCAGTGGTAAAGGCGCGTACCTGGGACTACAGCAACCAGGAACTGGCAGAGAATACAGCCGATGACCCCGGGTTGCCGGAGACGGGTAATCTTAGTCCGGATAGCCTTTCTGAAGTCATTGGCCTGGAGGAATACCTTTTGCACGGCGGTGGAAAGACGGATCCCGCGGTATTAAAGGAATGGGCGGACGCCCGCCTGTTGAAAAGCCGCTTATCCAAAGTGCGGGGACATGTGAAATTTCATGGATTCGCCGGCGTGAAACCCGGAGATTTCATTACGCTCAATGGTGTGGGAGAACGATTTTCGGGAGCGGTATTCGTATCCTCTGTCCGGCAAGAATACAGTGAAGGTAATTGGCTGACAACCATTCATTTCGGTGCAGCTGGAGAATGGTTCAGCGAGCAGGTGAATCCATATCATCTTTCAGCCCGGTCAGGTTGTTTCCCCTCCGTACAAGGTTTACAGATTGGAGTGGTCACCGACCTGGAGGATCCCCTGGGCGAGTACCGGGTAAAAGTGCGTCTTCCTCTGGTGAATATAGCCGAAGAAGGTTTGTGGATACGGGTGGCGACCCTGGACGCGGGTGCAGACCGTGGCACCTTTTTCCGGCCTGAGCTTGGAGACGAGGTCATTGTTGGGTTTTTGCACGATGATCCGGACCATCCGGTGATTCTTGGAATGCTGCATAGCAGTGCTTTGCCAGCGCCTCTGGAGGCCACGAACTCCAATCCCGAAAAAGGATATGTCAGCAGGGCAGGTACCCGGATGATCTTTAACGACGAGGACAAGTCTGTCGTCGTGAAAACGCCGTCAGGAAAAAGTATCACCCTGGATGAGAATGCGGACACGGTCAGCGCGGCCGATGAACACGGAAATACCATTAAAATGGAAGCAAGCGGAATTACCATCGAAAGCGCTGCTTCACTTAAACTGAAAGCCGCGACCGATATTAAGCTGGAAGCGGTAAACATCCTGCTGAGCCCTTCTTCACAGTTTGGCGTGTCGGCGGGAGCTTCTGAAATCAAGATGGGGGCAGGAAGCGCTGAGGTAAAAAGTGCATCGGTAAAGATTAACGGAAGTGGCTTAACAGAAATCAAAGGTGGTTTGGTAAAAATAAACTGACAACAATGCCCTTAGCAGCAAGAATTACCGATATGCATGTCTGTCCCCTGGTGAATCCGGGCGGCGTTCCCCATACAGGCGGCCCGGTGCTGCCCCCGGGAAAACCTGCCGTATTGATCGGAGGGATGCCCGCGGCCACGGTGGGCTCGATGTGCCAGTGTTCAGGACCTCCCGATGTGATCACAACAGGTTCCTCCACAGTGCTTATCGGAGGCATGCCGGCCGCACGCCTCGGAGATGTTACGGCGCATGGAGGAAGTGTAATAGCAGGGTGCCCCACCGTGATGATTGGCGGTTAAAAAGGACAAGCGGTTAAAAAGGACAAATGGATGATCAATAAAAAAAATGCGATGCACACTTCATTTTTAGGTACCGGTTGGAGTTTCCCGCCCTCCTTTGATAATCTCAGCGGAGAGGCGGCTATGTTAAGCGATGTCGCCGATGTGGAAAGCAGCCTGGATGTGCTGCTGAGTACCCGCCCGGGGGAACGTGTCATGCTGCCTTCTTACGGATGTAATCTGGACGAGCTGGTTTTTGAATCTCTGACCACCACTTTTAAAGCCTATATCAAAGACCTGGTTAAAACCGCCATACTCTTTCATGAACCCAGAATAAGACTGAACAACATTACCCTGGACGATTCCGGCGAAACCGAAGGGCGCATTCTGATTATCGTGGATTATACAATCAAGCGAACCAATTCAAGGGCTAATTATGTGTTCCCGTTTTATAAAAACGAAGGGAGTGAAGTACGATGAGTACCCCGTGTAACAATAAACATCCTTTGAATCAGAGCGGTGTCAGCCAGGACAAGCGGGTGCTGGAGGCCCTGTTACCCGGTTACGCTCTAGTGGATGAACGGGCGTATCCTGATCTGATTCTGTTTGCCAGCCGGTATGCCGGGGTTCTCAATTATTACAATCACAAAAACAGGATTGAGGGTAGCTGGGAGCCTTTTATGCTAATGGATGTTTCTGTTACCCTGGCCCGGCTGATCCGGTTGGACGTTCGCCGGTACAGCACCTATGCAAAAGATATTTATGACCAGGTAGCCGCTACCGCCAGCAGCCAGGAATCAGACCTTAAAAACTATTTTAAAACCCTGTTCGACCTGTGCTTTTCCATGACCGTACTTCTGGATAATTACTACCGGTCACTTCCGGATGATTTTGAATTCAAAGAAATTATCGGAAACACGGTTCGTTCCCGGCTTCCGGAATACCTTTATCGTCTGCAAGCATATTATCAGGCAGCGAAGACGGAAGGCCTGATCAATCCTCAGGGTACTTTCCTTTTTGCGGACAGGCCAGGGGAACTGATCCTTTCCCAGGATTTCCGTGCCGGAGACCTTTCCGATATCTGGACCAGTCCGGGTTTGCCACCATCGTTCACTCCGGCGTTCAGCGGGACAAATAGTTCCCTGAAAATTAAAAATACCATTACACATAACCTGTTTACCGGTATGGTGGATCAATATCTGAAGGTATTGGCCAGTCTGGTGGAAACCGCTCCCGGTTATCTGGATGCAACCATGAGTGAATTCCCCACTCATAGTCCTCATTATGCGCTTTTTCTTGCCTTTATCAAATTGTTCCGGATTTCACAGGATCGGCTCAACAATTTCACGGCAAGACATCTTGATTTATATT
>DATCYD010000126.1:0-3891 GCA_036570465.1 Anseongella sp. | reverse complement strand
TCCTGCGAAAACTTCGAGATCGATCATCCTGATTTTGATTATACATCCGGCTTTTTTCCTTATCAGTATCCGGTAAGAACCTTGGTTTTGGGCGATTATATCTATGATAATTCAAATGACAACGCGCACAAATTCATTATTTCGGTGGCCATGGGCGGGGTTTATAAGAATGACCGCGACCGGGAATTCGATATTGAAGTGGATGAAAGTCTTTGCGATAATATTCTTTTCGGGCCTGGCGGAGATACCATTCGGGCCATGCCGCAAACGTATTATACATTAAGCGATGCTGACCGGATCGTTATTCCGGGCGGGGAGATGAACGGCGGCGTTGAGGTACAGCTCACCGAGGCCTTCTTCAATGATACCCTGGGCATGAGACTGGGCTACGTGATCCCGGTTCGCCTGAAAAGTTCGGATGATGTGGATTCGATCCTTAACGGAAGCAGCGCCATGCCGGATGCCGATCCCCGGATAACGGCCGATTGGAGCGTGGCGCCCAAAAACTTTACGCTTTTTGCCGTGAAATACATCAATGAATACCATGGCACGTATTTCCATTACGGGGAAAGTACAGTGAAAGATGGGGGAGGTGCTGTGCTTGAAGATACCTTGTATAGCGAGAAATATGTAGTCAATAATGATATCGCACGACTGGTGACCACCGCTCGTCATCAGGTTTCCCTTTCTACCCATTTTCGCTCAGACACGATGTCCGGCGAACTTGATCTTCTGTTAAGTTTTGACGGGGATAACTGCACGGTTACAGCGCCGGAAGGTTCTCCATACACGATTACAGGAACAGGAACCTTCGAAAGTGATGCTTATACCTGGGGAGGCAAACCCAGAAACGGTATTGAACTGAATTATACTGTTGTGGACGGCGCCAATAATACCTACGAAGCATCCGAGGTGCTGGTGGTTCGTGACCGAGGCGTCGTTATGGAATTATTTACCCCCCAGGTGATCGAAACCGCCCCGTAAATAAATACACATTGATTATGAAGCAAATCCTGAATGCTGCCGTTCTTATTCTTTTACTGATACCTGGCGCTGGTTTGCAGGCGCAGGATTCAATGCCCACGCTGGAGAATCCGGTAACAGTTCGCTACCTGAAAAGTCAACTGCACAAGTCACAGCCACGCCTGGTCCTGAACTCTTCCATCGAAAGGAAGCTGAAACAGCAATTAAAAAGTGATCCAGTGGTGCAGAATGTTTACAAGGCCATCCGGCTGAATGCTGACCGCATTCAGGAAGAACCGCTTTTGGAACGGATCATGACCGGCCGGCGCCTGCTTGGAGTTTCCCGCGAGATGCTTTACCGGATGAATATGCTGGGCATGGTGTACCGGATTGAAAAAAAACCTGAGATACTTCAACGGATCAATGATGAGCTGGTGGCTGTCTGTAATTTTTCCGACTGGAATCCTTCGCATTTTCTGGATGTGGGCGAGATGTCGATGGCAGTGGCTATCGGACTGGACTGGACCGCCGGTGATTTGCCTGAGGAAACGATTGAACTGGCTGAAACGGCGCTTATTGAAAAAGGCCTGAAACCCAGCTGGCCTGAGAACGGCAAACAACTCTGGTGGGCTTATGGTAATAATAACTGGAACCAGGTCTGTAATGGGGGGATGATTGCGGCCGCCATCGCCGTGGCTGAAAGGGAACCGGAACTGGCTGCTAAAACCATTCATCGTGCGCTGGAAGGACTGCCCCATGCGCTGGAGGAATACCTGCCGAGCGGTGTTTATCCCGAAGGCTCTACGTATTGGGGATATGGCACCGGTTTTTCAGTCATCACGATCGCCATGCTGGAAAGCGCTTTCGGGACGGATTTCGGATATGGAGATTATCCGGCATTTAAGGAGAGCGCAATTTTTCGAGTGTTATGAAACGCACCATCGGGCATGTATTATAATTTCGCGGATTGCGGAGACAAGCGCAGTCAGAATGGAGATATTATTCTGGCATGGTTTGCTTCCAAAACAGGCAATCCGGTCTTTTTTGAACGGGATCGCTTTATGCGACCGGCAGAAGAGATTGGAAACTTTTCACGCCTGGGAGGGGCCGGATTGGTATGGCTGGCACAATACCAGGAGCAGGAAGGAGTGTCTATACCAACGGCATGGATGGGTGGCGGTTCCAACCCGGTGGTTTTTTTCCGGGGCGGCTCCCAAGACCCTCATCAGTATTATTTTGGAGGGAAAGGAGGTCGTGGAAAGGTCAATCATGGCAATATGGATGGCGGCTCCTTTGTGTTTGAGCTGGATGGCGTCCGGTGGGTGGTTGATCCAGGAAACCAGAGCTATAATGAATTGGAGAAAACCGGGTTCAATCTCTGGGGAAGTTGCCAGGACTGTGAGCGCTGGACCCTGCTGACCAAGAATAACTTCGGACACAGTACCATTAGCGTCAATGGTGAACTCCACCGGGTAGATGGAATGGCCACCATTGGAGGATTCAAAAACGGCAGCAAGCCTGAGGCTACCGTAAATATGACTGCAGCCTTTGGCGGCCTGCTGAAAAAAGCGGAACGGAGATTTGTTAAGGACAGCCCGGTTTCTCTGCTGATTGAAGATGAGATTGAATTAACTGAAAAGACAAAAACCATTACCTGGCAGCTGATGACCACCGCCGATGTGGAACTCGTTGATGGCGGAGCCATTCTTCATCAGGATGGCAAACAACTTAAAATAGAGGTGTTATCACATCCGGGCATGGATATATCTGTTATTTCCCTGGATCCGGCTCCGATGGAACTGGACAGGCAAATCAAAGGCTTGAAACGGCTGGAGCTGCGGCTTCCGGCCTGGACCTTCGAAGATTCAAAAGGGGTTATCCGGGTGCGTCTGTCCGGGGAATAACCTTCCGGTTTATTTGTAAATGATGAGAAGAGCAATTGCGTTAATCCTGCTGATCCTACCCTTGCTGACCCGGGCAATGCCCTTCGGAGTGATGCCCGTTGGAGTGATGCCAAAACCCTCCGGCATGGAAATGGTCCGGGAACGGATCATTCATCGACTGATGGAAGAAACCGTTTCCGAAGACCGGATCTCTACGCTGATCCACACACTTCGGAATGACGGAAGCTGGCCGGGCATCGATTACGTGGATACTTCCCGCACCGGTTTTCAGCACAGCGAGCACATGTCCAACCTGGTTAGCATGAGCCGGGCCTACCGGAAGGAAGGTTCGGCCTTTTTTGAAAGCAAATCATTGAAGACGGCCTTTGACAAAGCACTAAACTATTGGCTGGAAGAAGATTTTATTTGCGCGAACTGGTGGTGGAACCAGATCGGGATTCCCGGCCGGCTGGTTGAGATTATGCTTATTATGGGCAAGGATAATTTTACCCCCGAACAATGGGAAGGCTGCTTTCAAGTTGCCGGAAGAGCGAACCTGGAGGCCAGTGGCGCCCGTCCGAGCGGCGACAGGATCGTTATCGCCGGGATCCTGGCCAAGCAACTGTTAGCGAATGATGACAGCGATGGTTTTGATAAGGTAATCGGGGTTATAGAAGGGGAGATTAAGTTTTCCACCGAACGGGGTATGCAATATGATTACAGTTTCCATCACCGCAAAGACCGGGTCAACAATACCCTTTCCTATGGAAGCAGTTATGCCGGCGCCTTCTCCGAATGGGCCGCTTATGTGGCAGGTACTTCCTATTCCTTTTCCGATTCCGCATTGCACCAACTCATTGATTATTACCTGGATGGCATCTGCAAAATGATGCCCTTTGGAAAATACCCCGATCCCGGAGCAAAAAACCGAAGTATCTCCCGAAGCGGGGCGCTCCGGGCCGCCGGACCGGGTGTCCCTGAACGCCTGCTCATGGCCTCTTCCTACCGGGAAGATGAATTAAAAAAGATCGTTGCCGCCCGTTAT
>DATCYD010000125.1:0-17558 GCA_036570465.1 Anseongella sp. | reverse complement strand
TCTTTAAGTACTGCGCCCATTTGATCCGGAGTTTCGTCGTATTCTCCGAACTCATTTGGCAACCCGGCGTTGGGATAAGCGTGGACAAAGGTGCCGGATTTGGTGGCCAGCTCTTCGACATAGGGTCTCATTTCTTTCGCGCCCAGGGCGCAGTTCAACCCAATGCATAACAAGCCGGCATGTGAAACTGAATTTAGAAAACCTTCCACGGTTTGCCCCGAGAGTGTACGGCCGCTGGCATCGGTAATGGTGCCTGATACCATCAAAGGCAGTTGTTTCCCCTTTTTGGCAAATTGTTCATTGGCCGCGTATAAGGCTACTTTGCAGTTCAGCGTGTCAAATACCGTTTCAATGAGGATTATATCGGCCCCGCCATCAATCAGGCCGGAGACCTGTTCGGAATAAGCGGCATACAATTGCTCCCAGGTAATGGCCCGGTAACCGGGATCGTTTACATCAGGCGAAAGCGATAGTGTGCGGTTGGTGGGCCCTACGGCTCCGGCTACAAAACGTGGTTTTTCCGGATTCTGTCGTGTAAACTCATCGGCTGCTTCCCGGGCAATGCGGGCCGATTCCGCGTTGAGCTCATAACAAAGGTCTTCCATTCCGTAATCGGCCATGGAAATGGTGTTTGAGCTAAAGGTGTTTGTTTCAATGATATCCGCCCCCGCTTCCAGATAGGCGCGGTGAATTTCCCCGATAATATCGGGCCGGGTAAGGGAAAGCAGGTCGTTGTTTCCCTTTACATCATGTGCATGATCCTGAAATCGCTCTCCCCGAAAATCGGTTTCGGAAAGCGTATAACGCTGGATCATGGTGCCCATGGCGCCATCCAATACCATAATACGCTGCCCGAGAATGTCTTCTATACTCATCGCTTCCAACTTATCTTTTTGCTTATTTCAGAAAATCCGGCGACTGCCCGAATCAGCTTATCTGCTCCGCCCGTAGCGGATAGAATTTAGCACCTTGTTGGCACAGGTTGCTAAGACATCGCAGGGTCTATTCCCTCCGTCTTTCGTAATAAGCAGTGCAAATATAAGTTGTTTTTCCGAGATCACGAAAAATTTCGGACCAGCTATCTACTTGTTTGAAGTCCCTCGAAGCCGTCTGATTCGTTCTAGTTCGAGTACATCAATTTGATCTTTCGGCCTGTTTGTCTTTTTTTTGTTTTTCTAAGCCCGATACGGTTTTCGCCGGTATCGTCTCTGAGAAGACGCGCTTCCTCACGGTTGGCAGGCCGTTGTTTCTTTTTCGATGTATTGTTATTCTTTTCCATAGCAGCATCCACTCAGCAGATGCAAGTTACGTAAAATTCGCACCTAATTTCTGATTAATCCGTAATTAACATTAACTTAACATTCGATTAACAAATTTCTAACCATCAGTGAATACCTTTGCCCACAAATGTACAAACCAGTCATGAAACAAATCCAGTTCATTCTTTTCGCATTTTTTGCGCTAACCGTTATTTCTTGCGGCGGAAACCGGTCTTCGGACGGCCTTTCAGGGGAGATTACTATTGATGGTTCCAGCACGGTGTACCCTATTACGGAAGCGGTGGCGGAGGAATTCAGGAATGTAGGTCCGGATGTGCGCGTGACCGTGGGCGTTTCGGGTACCGGTGGTGGTTTTAAGAAGTTTGCACGGGGAGAAACGGATATCAGCAATGCTTCCAGGCCCATCAGTGAAAGTGAAGCAGCCCTTTGCAAGGAGAATGGGGTGGAGTTTATTGAGCTTCCGGTGGCCTATGACGGGCTGGCGGTGGTGGTAAACCCGGCCAATGACTTTGTGGACTATCTCACGGTAGCTGAACTTAAAAAAATATGGGAACCCGCGGCACAGGGTGAGGTAACCAGCTGGAGTCAGGTACGTGCCGGATGGCCGGATGAGCCTATCAATCTGTATGGGGCGGGGGTTGCTTCGGGTACCTATGATTATTTTACCGAGGCTGTTATGGGTGAAGCCAAGTCTTCTCGGGGCGACTACACAGCCAGTGAGGATGATAATGTATTGGTGCAAGGTGTTTCCGGCGATAAAAATGCGCTGGGTTATTTTGGCCTGGCCTATTATGAAGAAAATCAGAAAAAACTGAAACTAGTGCCCATCGATGACGGGAATGATGCCAACGGGGCGGGGCCGGTAAGCCCCTCGATGGAATCGGTGAGTAACGGGACTTATCAGCCGCTGGCACGACCAGAATTTATCTATATCAATGCGGCATCTGCGGACCGCAAAGAGATGAAGGCTTTTGTGAAGTTTTACCTCGAGAATGCTCCTCAGTTAGTGAAAGAAGTAGGCTATGTTCCACTGGAAGCGGAAGCTTATGTGTTTGCCGCTCAAAAATTTGAGAAAGGGGTGACCGGGACGATCTTTGGATCGGGAACTTCGGTGGTGGGGATAAGCATGGTTGAGTTGCTGAAACAGGAAACCGGTGCTGCTGCCGGTACGGTTCGGGATACAACGTCTGCGGCTGAAAATCCAGCTTCAAGTCAATAAGCATGCGGATACGGGAAAAGATCATTGAAGGGCTTTTGTTTCTGTGCAGTGCAATCACAGTGCTAACCACCTTTGGTATCCTGTTCGTACTGCTTTCAGAATCTATCAAGTTTTTTAGTGAGGTTTCCATTATTGATTTCCTGACCGACAAGGAATGGACTCCCCTGTTTGCTGATAAGCAATTCGGGATCATGTCCCTGGTCTCCGGCACGTTGCTGACCACGTTCATTGCCATCCTGGTGGCGCTGCCGCTTGGGCTGACCATTGCTGTTTACCTGAATGAATACGCCGACCGCCGCTTTACCGAAGTGGTTAAACCTATTCTGGAGATATTGGCATCGATACCCACAGTGGTTTACGGTTTCTTTGCCTTGCTGTTTGTGACTCCGATGCTTCAGCAGGCGTTCCCGTCGATGTCAGGTTTTAATGCCTTGTCCGCCGGACTGGTGATGGGCGTCATGATCCTGCCTTATGTGTCCTCACTTAGCGAGGACGCATTGAGGGCGGTGCCTAAATCGCTGCGCGAGGCTGCCTACGGTATGGGCTCTACCAAATTCCAAACAGCTTTCCGGGTGATGATCCCGGCAGCTTCTTCGGGAATCATCGTTTCAGTGATCCTGGCTATTTCGCGGGCGATCGGGGAAACCATGATCGTGGCTATTGCCGCCGGACAGGAACCAAAACTGACGTTGAATCCCCTGGAGTCGGTGGAGACCATCACGACTTATATCGTTCAGGTTAGCATGGGCGACGTGCCGCGGGACTCCCTGGAGTATCGTACTATTTTTGCCGCAGGGATTACCCTGTTTGTTTTTACGTTCGCCCTGAATAATATCAGTGTTTGGGTAAGGAAGAAATACCAGCAGAAATATGAATAGTTCCCAGATTAACCGGATCAAAGATCAGCTTTTCAGGATTTTTGCCATATTATGTACAGCAGCGGGTATCCTCGTACTAGGCGTATTATTGTATGATGTGTGCTCCAAGGGACTGGATCGGTTGAGCTGGGAATTCCTGGCGAATCTACCCTCGCGTTTTCCGGAAAAGTCTGGTATTTATACGGCCCTTTATGGCATGGTGTGGCTGCTCGTGCTAACCATCCTGATCTCGTTCCCGATTGGTATCGGAGCGGGGCTCTATCTGGAGGAATACGGGAAAAGGAATCGCATGGCGCGGTTTATTGAAGTGAATATTTCTAATCTGGCAGGTGTTCCATCGGTGATTTACGGAATCCTGGGCTTGCAGATCTTCAACCGGATGTTGCATCTGGGAAACAGCCTGTTGACCGGTGCACTGACGCTGGCATTGCTGATTCTCCCGGTGATCATCGTCTCCACACGCGAAGCAGTTAAAGCGGTGCCAAAATCGCTTAGGGAGGCATCACTGGCCCTGGGAGCCACTAAATGGCAAACCATTCGCCGGGTGGTGCTCCCGTCTTCGTTCGGCGGCATTATCACAGGACTGATCCTGTCCATTTCCAGGGCAGTGGGAGAAACCGCTCCGCTGATCGTGATTGGTGCCCTGGTATATGTTCCTTTTGTTCCCAGAGGACCGATGGATGAATTTACCGTACTCCCTATACAGATCTTTAACTGGACCACTCGTCCTCAGCAGGGTTTTGTGATCAATGCTGCCGCTGCTATTATTGTATTGCTTATCTTTACATTTTTCCTGAATGGAATTGCGGTTTACCTCCGCAATCGTTGGTACAGGAAACTCAAAGGTTAGAATATGTTCAAGCTTGAAGCGAAAAACCTGGACCTGTTTTACGGAAGCAAACAGGCCCTGAAAAATATAAGCATGGGTATCAAACCCAATACCGTTACGGCTTTTATAGGGCCGTCCGGTTGCGGGAAATCAACTCTGTTGCGTTGTTTCAACCGCATGAATGATCTGATCGAGAATGTACGCATTGAAGGGGAGGTGCTGATTGATGGCCGGGATATTTATCATTCCCGGATCAACCTGGACGATCATCGCAAAAAAATAGGGATGGTATTTCAGAAACCGAACCCCTTTCCGAAAAGTATCTTTGAAAATGTGGCTTATGGTTTACGTATTAATGGTGTAACCCATAAAAAGTTTATTGTTGAAACGGTAGAACGTTCGTTGCGGCAGGCAGCCCTGTGGGAGGAAGTAAAGGACAATCTGAACAAGTCGGCGCTTGCCCTTTCGGGAGGACAACAACAACGTCTGTGTATTGCCCGGGCGCTGGCTGTGGAACCTTCTGTGGTCCTGATGGACGAACCGGCTTCGGCGCTGGATCCGATTTCCACGCAAAAGATCGAAGAACTGGTGCATGCGCTCAAAAGCAAGTACACAATTGTGATCGTAACTCACAACATGCAGCAGGCCGCCCGCATCAGCGATAAAACCGCCTTTTTTTACATAGGGGAGCTGATCGAATATGATGAAACCAGCAAGATCTTTACCAACCCCGGCCACGAGAAAACGCAGAATTATGTAACCGGCCGTTTCGGCTAAAAATGCTAACGACATGAAACACCTTGAAGAAGATCTTCAACGGCTGAAATCCAACATGGTTGACATGTCCAACCTGGTGATCAGTCAAATACATAAAAGTATTACTGCTTTGATCAATAATGACAAAGCCATGGCCCGCGAAGTCATCTTTAATGAAAAGCGGGTCAATGCCTATGAGCTACGCATTGACAAGGACTGTGAGAACATCATCACCCTGCAGAACCCGATGGCCCACGATATGCGGTTTGTGTTTGCCACTCTCAAGATCAACTCCAATATGGAGCGGATTGGTGATAACGCGGAAGGTATTGCCAAATATGCCATCGACGTGAAAAAGGATCTGGACAACGCTCTTATTGAGAAAACCCGTTTGTTGGAAATGACCGACACGGTAAAGCTCATGATCAGTACTGCTGCGGAAGCTTACCTGAATAATGATGGAAACCAGGGCCGTGCCATTTTTAATCAGGATATGATCCTGGATGAAATCAATGGCCAGGCTACGGGGATCATTGCGGATTACGTTCGCAATAATCCGGACAACATTACTCAGGCGTTGTATCTGTTGTCTATCATCCGAAAGCTGGAGCGGGTGGGGGATCATATCACTAACATTGCTGAGGAGGTGATCTTTTTCGTTGAAGCGAAGGTGTTGAAGCATGGGAAGAAGGATGGGGAGTAAGGCGCAGCTTTTGTGGCTTCCGTGTTCAAGCAACTTTACGATGATCTTTCTTCAAACCCGAAACGCTAAACTCTCCGTTAGCGGAAAAACCAGCACCTGGAAACCCGCCTAAGGCGGTAGCGGTAGGTGAATTCAGATTGCTTGTTTGTCAAATGTGCGGGGGCAACCGTCCATTTTCCGGATTATATTCAAATTGGTTCCTTTCTATTTGTGTCAGGATTAAATCAATTTGATATGAAAAAGTTTAACTTATTAGTCGCAGTTGCTGTGTTGATGGCACTTGCTTCCTGCAAAAAGAGTAAAGAGGATACACCGGGTCCGAAAAACCAGGCGCCTGAGGTTACCTTGACCGTGGAGAGCGCCTCCGGGAAACTATGGAATGAAATTACCGTTGAGATCAATGCTTCCGATGCGGATGGCAAGATCGTTTCAGTGGATCTTTATGCCAATGATCAATGGATTGGCAAAGATAACGAGGCGCCTTACGAGGTGGCCTGGGACACCAGGGACTTTGATGACGGTGCGGTGACCTTGAAGGCGGTCGTGACCGATGAACTGGAAGCGGTTACGGAATCCGAGAAAAAAGTGGAGGTAATGAATACCTTGATGGATTATAATCTCCAGGAGGGTTTTCTGGCAATGAGTCCCAGTTTCAAGTATTTTACTTTTATTACAAACGAGAATGGGCAGATATTGTATTTTGATCAGATTGAGACGTTGCCTTACAAGGCTTCTGTTCTCCGTCCGGAGGGGGTTGAAGATGAGCAGTTTGATGTTCATTTCGCTTATGCCAATCCGCTGAAGGGCCACCTGGAAACTTTTACCGGGATATCCCCCGGAGCATTTGCTCCCTTGAAAGAGGATCAAAGAGGAAAAATGACTGGTAAATCGAGCATGAAATTCAAAGATATTCCACAGCATGATCATTTTAGCTATGGTAATTATAATGGTAAGTTGCTGAAAAAGGAAACGGCTTATAGCATCAACCTTTATGAGAACATGGATATGGCTTATGTATATCTCCGTCAGGGTAAGAAGGGCCTTTATAAAGTCTTTAAGGGCCTGAAGGATGGAGATTCTGAGGCTTCTTTGTCTGTTATGGGATTCGAAATGGACCAGCATGAATTTTATGTTAAACAACCGCTGGACGGTGTCACTGTAAGCATGTTTGGACACACTGTTCCCGGGGTTGGTGTTCCAGGTGTTCAAATATTCGGGGCTGCGGCTTCAGGCGCCGTGCTTTCATACAAGATCAACTACCATACGCCTCAGAAGGGGAAGATTTTTGATCACTTCTCGAGTTTGGTGACGTTCCGGGCCAAGAACAAGATTTATTACATGGAATCTTATTCGGACCTCATTTCGGTCCCGTTGACGCTGGATCTGAACGCTGCCCTGAATGGAAATAAAATATTAAATGAAATTGATCTTACAGTTTCAGGCAGCCCTTATGATTTGTTGATTGCCAACTATTATCTGTCAAATAACGGCTTCAAGTTCACCTGGGAATGTAATTCGGGCGGGAAGGATATTGAATTTCCTGTGATCCCTACGGGACTCACGAAAGCCTTTTCGAAATTCAGTAATGCCAATTTGGTATTCACCGAGGCCGATGTCAGTTTTGGTATCCGCGATTACGATCACATTAAAGGGTATGATGAATACATTAGGGTAATGTCAGGAAGGACCGGAAAGACCCTGAAGGAGGGAGGCAAGTATAACCTCGTAACGATGCAGGGTATGTAACCCTTAGCGTCGGAGAACTGCCGGAGCGGGAAAATCAAGGGACTTTCCCGCTCCGGCTTCTTTCATCAGACTTTATTTTGAATGGATATTTCTGTATTTTGATCAATAATATGGCAAAAGCTTATACCAACAGCGAATTCCAGGACATCCTGATTTATTTTGCCAATTCAATACTTGGTCAGAATACGGAAGAAGAAATTGCCTGGGATCTTGCCAAGAATTGCATTTCCAAGCTTGGGTTTGAAGACTGTGTGGTTTACTTTGTTGATGATCACAATGCATTATTGATACAGAAAGCAGCATACGGGCCCAAAAATCCACGGGCGTTTGAGATTTCCGATCCAATCCTTATTCCAATCGGTGAGGGAATTACAGGCTCTGTTGCAAAATCTGCCAGGTCGGAACTGATCCAGGATACTTCCCTTGACGAACGATATATTGAGGATGATAAGCGCCGGTTTTCAGAAATAACAGTCCCGGTTATTGTGGATGGAATGGTGTTCGGAGTTATTGATTGTGAACATTCTGAAAAGAATTTCTTTTCAGAACAACATCTGAAGATCCTGGAAGCCATTGCTTCGATCTATGCGGTAAAGATCAGTAAGGTTCGTGCTGAGAGAGCCGCTATGGAAAAAGAGCATCATTTGCTAAGCATCCAGAAGGAACTGCTGGCGCTGAAAGTGCAGGCGCTGAGAACGCAGATGAACCCGCATTTCCTCTTTAATGCCATTAATTCCATTCAATTCTTTATTACGACCGGTGAAAGAAGGTCCGCTTTGTCGTACCTAACCACCCTCAGCCGCCTGATCAGGTACTACCTGAATAATTTCGAACAGGATACCGTGAGTATTGGCGAAGAATTGAACCTGATGCGCCATTATCTTGATCTTCAGGAAATGCGCTATTCAGATAAGTTTGAATGCCGGTTCCGTTCAACTGTAAGTGACTATGAAGCTACTTCGAAAATACCCAACATGATCCTGGGCTCTTTTACAGAGCACGTTCTGGAGAATGCCGTTTTTGACAACGATGGCAGTGGACGCGTGAAGATAAAGATCAGAGTTGAGAACGGAAGTATGATGGTAACGGCGCTTTATACTTCGGCCACAGGGAATGCGAGGGACAGGTGGATAAATTACAGACAGGAGATGGCTTCCTGGGAGGAACAGATTGATTTACTGAACCGTTTGAAAGGATCGTCCATCAAGCGGGAAAAACATTCCAGACGTATTCCGGCGAAGGGGATTTGTATCGAAAGAATTCAGGTTAGCATACCAATTACCGAATGATATGAGATCAATTTTACCCGGCCTTACTTTCTGCATGCTTTTGTTTTCCGTTTCGGGGGCGATGTCCCAATCGCGGGATGAGGGATTAGATAGCCTGGCGGCGATCCTGGAACAACACGTTAAAAAGGATACGGCTTACCTGGAAACATTGATCACGCTAGCCCGGAAGATCAGATTCCGGGATTTCGAAAAGTCCGAAACCTATTTCGCTGAAGCGATCTTATTGGGGGAAAAACTGGCGGATGATCGCCGGTTGGTGAGGTCACTTAATGGCGCAGGAATTACCTATGGCATGCAAGACAAGTATTCCGAGGCAATCAGGTGTTTTAACAGGGGCCTGGAGCTGGCTTTGCGGAATAACCTTCCCGATAATGCGGCCGTGAGCTATTCCAGCCTGGGAATTGTGTACAAGCGGATGGGAGAATATCCCAGAAGTCTTGAATGCTATACTAAAAGCTTGCGTATCAGTGAGTCGATGAATGACGATGAAGGGATCGCATCTACAAATCATAATCTGGGTGTTCTTTTTGATATGATGCAGGAACCGGAAAAGGGCCTGGAATACTTTGAACGTGCCCTGACATGGTACCAGGAGAACCACTACGGAAAGGATGCTGCGGCAGTACAGTCGAACATTGCCAATATTTATACAAAGAAAGAGGAATATGATCTGGCGATCAAAAACTATCAGAAGGCGCTGGATTACTATCAGCGAAACGATGTGCGGTATTTGATGACGAATACCTTGGCCAATATGGGTTGGATGTATTATAAAAAGCAGGAGTTGAGTAGGGCTGAAGAAATCCTGCAACGGGCACTCGGCAAGGCAAATAGCTATCAACTACGACAACTGAAAGTGTCCGTCCTCTACAGTCTGTCCAGGACAAAGGCCGATCAGGGTGTTTACCCCGAAAGTATTCGTTTGGCGCTTGAGGCAAAACATGCCGCCGATTCCATCGATAGCTTTAAGAAGAAAATGGATGCTCAGCACCTTCTTGCTTATGTGTATGAAAAATCGGGCAACCTGGCAAAGGCATTGGATCATCACAGGCAGTTTGTTGCCTTGCAGGATAGCTTGTTCAACGAAGAGAAGTTGAGAAGCTATAAGAGTCAGCAGGTGATCATGGAAGTATTTGAAAAGGAAAAGGAACTGCAGGCTCAAACACTCGAAATGGCTTTTCTTAACCAGAAAATAGTTGCGGGTAATCACTGGAGATGGATGCTGGGCATCGCTTGCTTCTTTCTGCTGCTGGCCGGTTTGCTCTATTATCAGAAATACAGGCAGCATCGGAAATACTCAGGCGAACTGAAGTCGAAAAACAAATTGATCACCCGGCAAAAGGCCGAAATAGAAATGATGAACACGCGGCTTGAGAAGCGCATGCTTCGTGCGCAAATGAACCCTCATTTTATTTTCAACGCGCTCAGTGCTATTCAGCATTTTATTACTGCCAATGACAAGGGGGCCTCGCTCCATTATCTATCTCTTTTTTCTGCAATGCTCAGACAAGTGCTGGAAACATCAGTCAACACGAACATGTCGCTTCAGGAGGAAGTTGAGTTTCTGGAGGTTTATCTGAAGCTGGAGGCCTTAAGGTTTGACGATGATTTTGTTTATCAGATCAATGTTGACGAGGAGCTTGAGGTGGATATGCTTGAAATACCGGCGATGATCATCCAGCCTTTTGTCGAGAATGCGATCCTGCATGGGTTAATGCCGCTTGACGGCCCCAGGAAGCTGACGATTGATATTGTTGACGGCGGGGAGTATGTCTCCTGTTCTATTACTGATAACGGAGTAGGTCGGGAGGAGGCGGCCCGGATCAACCATCGGAAAATGGCTAACAGGCCCTCACGAGGTGTTTCTTTGGCTCAACAACGGTTGAATTTGCTAAGCCTGGAAACCGAGCTTTCCTATATTGACCTGAAAGATGAAACGGGTAAAGCGACCGGAACCAGGGTGGTCATCAATATTCCAAAACAAGAATTGTTATGATAAGTGCAGTAATCGTAGAAGATGAAAGACATAGCCGGGAAACGCTGAATAACCTGTTAGCGGAGTTCTGTTCCGGAGTGAACGTAATCGGAATGGCGGGCTCCGTAAACGAAGCTTGTTCTCTTATTTCCCAGCTTGAGCCTGATCTTGTATTTCTGGACATTGAATTACAGACCGGGACGGGTTTCGAGGTGCTCAACAGCCTTCAGAGCCTTCAGTTTGATGTCGTATTTACGACTGCTTTTGAGCATTATGCGATTAAGGCAATCAAGTTCAGCTCCATTGATTACTTGCTTAAACCGATTGATATCCCGGAGCTGCAACATGCAGTCGAAAAGGCGAAGGACAGGAAAGGTGACGTACACCGCAGCCTGAAGCTCGAATCGCTTCTTGAAAATCTCAATGCGCACCCCGGGGATGATCGAAAGATCTGTCTGGCTACTCAGGAAAGTATGGAGTTTATCAATATCAGGGAAATACTTTATTGTGAAGCGAGTGGTTCATATACTCAATTTTATTTGCGAAACGGATCGACATTGCTGGTGAGCAAGAACCTGAAAGAATATGAAAATATGCTGATGGATTATCAATTCCTGCGTGTTCATAATAGCTTTCTTATTAATCTGCGTGAGGTAAAGAGCTTGGTGAAAAGTGAGGGGGGGTACATTTTGATGAATAACAATTCACAGATCAGTATCTCGCCTAAAAAGCGCGAAGCGTTTCTTGGGCGGATGAAAGCGCTTTAGGGCAGCGGTTTTGAGGGGTGCTCGGGAGGGGGGCTTCGGAGGCGCAGATTTTTTTGTGGGCCTGCGTCGCTAGCGATTCTTGGGGTCCCGGATGCTGTCGCATCCGCCCACAAGAATCAAAACGCTCCTTCAGGCCCACAAAAAAATCTGCTGCGACTCCTGAAACTCCTGGTGCTTTTGGAACGGCGTACGCTGCGCTCGGCCTTTGGAACGGGGTATGCTGCGCTCGGCCTTTGGAACGGCGTATGCTGCGCTCGGCCTTTGAAACGGGGTACGCTGCGCTTCGCCCGTCAGGCTGGAAACTTGAAACTGAAACTATCACGCGGTCAGGCGGCGGAGCAGTACCTGTTCAACTTTCTGATAGAACTGATGTGGTTGGAGGGGGCGCCAGTTCAGGTTGTCTAGTTCGCCGCCGATGTTGATGTAGTAATCGATGTTTTGGGAGCGGAATTCTTCGATGACGTGTTCGCGGAAATTGATGAAGGCGATCCATCCGTCTTCTACTTCCTGAAACCATTCTTCGTAGTAGCAGTCATCGGAAACGTGGAAATTCAGGATGTTTTCGCCGATGAGGATGAATTTGTTGATGCCGTGCTCCATGATCCACTCAATGACGTAGCGTTTGAGGAACATAATGTCATTGTTGATGGCGTCGTTCCATTCGCCGATAAGCTCGATGATGCAGTATTGTTGATGGTAGTCTGCGAAAAGGACCTTCAGATAGAGGGTGGGTGACCCAAAATAATCCCATTGCGGGTGTATATAGAAGTTGTAGATCTGCTTGTCAAACAGGAATTCGCTGTATTGCTGTTTGAAAAAGGGAGATTTGCTGTCTTCAGAGGCTATATAATCATCCCGCCATTTGTAAAACGGTTCCAACTCGTGCATAACCAAATTAATTTTGGGGCATGAATACCCACGGGACCGGACGGGAAAGACGGTTAATGCTGCAGATTGCTGTCGATGGCCTTTCTTACGCTGCCGGATTCCTTTAATAATTTCTCTGCGGTTTCCTGGTCGGTATTCAGTGCATTCATGATCATGCGGATGCCGCGGTCAACGAGTTTGGTGTTGCTTAACTGCATGTCCACCATCTTGTTTCCCTTGACACGACCGAGCTTGATCATGACCGAGGTGCTGATCATGTTCAGCACGAGCTTTTGCGCTGTTCCGGCCTTCATCCTGGTAGATCCTGTTACAAATTCCGGACCTACTACCACTTCCACGGGGTACTGGGCTGATTTTGCAACCGGGCTTCGTTCATTACAAACGATGCAACCTGTTGCCAAACCTTGTCTGCCTGCTTCTTCCAGGCCTCCGATCACATAGGGTGTGGTGCCGGAAGCGGCGATGCCCACTACCACGTCGTGTTCGTTGATATGAAAGGCTAACAAATCTTTCCATGCCTGTGTTTTATTATCCTCGGCAAATTCAACGGCTTTTCGGATGGCCTGGTCTCCTCCGGCGATCAGGCCGATCACGGTATCGTGGTCCATGCCGAATGTCGGTGGGACTTCTGAGGCATCCAATATGCCCAGACGTCCGCTGGTGCCCGCTCCGATATAGAATAAACGTCCTCCGTCTTGTATTTTTTCAACAATGACCTGTACCAATCTTTCAATCGCCGGTATGGCTTTTGCTACAGCAAGAGGGACGGTCTGGTCCTCTTTATTGATACTGGTCAGGATCTCACTCAACTTCATTTCTTCGAGGTTGTCGTAGGAGGAGTCAGATTCTGTTATTCTTTTCATGCCTGGATATTTCCTGATTGGTGCCAAAATTCATAAAAATTTTTATAATTAGCGGTATGAACAGGCGACAAAGAAGAAGAACCACCTATAATTTGCGTCTGGCTGCGATTGGAGCGTTGATCATGGTCCTTGGAATGTACTTTGGCAGCCGCATGAATGACAGTCCGGGACTTAGAAGTGCGTTTGATCTGCCTTTTAATTTCAGGAAATCAGATAAGCTGGAAGAGATCATGGACCTGATCGAAGATCATTATGTGGACTCCATTGACTTTGCGGCCCTGGAGCGAAATGCGCTTGATGAGATTCTGAAGTATCTGGATCCGCATTCGAGCTACATTCCAGCTTCGGAGTTCAAGCGTATGAATGCGAAACTGAAAGGACGCTTTGACGGCATCGGCGTTGAGTTCAGGATGTTGAATGACACGGTGCTAACCGTGACCGTGGAGGAAGAGGGACCTGCCGGGCGTGCCGGCATGCTGGCTGGTGATAAGATCATCACGGTGGATGGCAAACCTGTTTCGGGTAAAGGGATGGCTAACGGGGCCATCGTAGGCCTTATCCGGGGGCCGGAAGGAACTACGGTACATCTGGAAGTAAAGCGCTACAAAGAGCCGGAAGTGCTCGAATTTGACGTGAAACGGGGTAAGATCCCGATCGGGAGTGTGGAAGCAAGTTTTATGCTGGATGAGCAGACGGGGTATATAAAAATTAATCGTTTTGCGGCGACCACGCACAGTGAGTTTGTGCTGGCGGCTGGGGCCCTCCGGGAACAGGGGATGACTAACCTGGTGCTGGACCTTCGCAATAATGGTGGCGGATATCTTTCCCAGGCCATCGATATGGCCGATGAGTTTCTTGGCAGGCGGAAATTGATTGTTTATACAGAAGGATATAATTATCCGAAGGAAGAATACTATGCAACGTCTAACGGTTTATTCGAGGAGGGGGGATTGGTGGTACTCATTAATGAGGGAACGGCCTCGGCCAGTGAGGTGCTGTCCGGAGCGTTGCAGGACCTGGACCGGGGCACATTGATTGGCAGGCGTTCGTTTGGAAAGGGATTGGTCCAGCGTCAAACGACTTTTCCCGATGGGTCTGCGCTACGGCTGACCATTGCGCGGTATTATACCCCGTTGGGAAGGTCTATCCAGAAGCCTTATGACAGGGGAACGGATGTTTATTTCCAGGAGCTTCACCGGCGAATGGAAAGTGGTGAACTTTATTCACTCGATAGCGCCGGACTGGATTTTCCTGATTCACTGAAGGTGGTCACTGAAGCGGGAAAGGTGCTGTACGGAGGGGGCGGTATTGTGCCGGACATTTTTGTGCCTGTAGATACTGTGGGGGTGACGGCCTTTTACAGGGAATTGTACGCGAACGACCTGGTGTATGATTTTACCTACCGGTTTATTGATCAACACATGGACTCGTTGTCCTCCTATGCGAATTTAGACGAATTTGCCACTTCATTTGTGTTGGGTGATGCCAGCTTTGTGCGTCTGCTGGAACTGGCCAGGGAGGCAGGTGTCAATTTGCCTCCGAAGGAAGTGGAAGCATCGGGAGAGTTGTTAAAAAATCAAATAAAGGCACTGATCGCCAGGCGATTCTGGGGGGCGTCCGGGTTTTACAAGGTGAGCTTGACGCGGGATGAAGCCATTCTTCACGCGTTGGAGGTCATTGACCGGGAATGATTGTACAGGCAAAAAAAATCCCGGTAACTATTACCAGGATTTTTTTTCGGAATGGCGCCTGAGGCACCCTCCATGGTGAGTGTCCCTAAGGACGCGTCACTAGAGGGAGTCCGCGCTGGTTGAATCCGCAGCAGCTTCAGCAGCAGCCTGTTCGGCGGCAGCAATGGAATCTGCCTGAGCAACAGCTTCCAGGGAATCCTGAAGAGCTTGTTCCTCAGATTCATTGCTGGCCTGGGGGTTACATGCTACAGCTACAAACATTCCGGCGCCAAATAATAGAGCAAATACCTTTTTCATTTCAAATTAGGGTTTATATCCGGGGGCAAAGATAAGTATAAACTATTTCTGACGAAAATAAATACTTACAGGAACGCCGGTAAAATCAAAATTTTCCCGTAGTTTATTTTCAAGGAAACGTTTGTAAGGATCCCGAATATATTGTGGGAGGTTGCAGAAGAACGCAATAGCGGGGGTGGCGCTCTTGAGTTGGGTCACATACTTGATCTTAATGTATTTGCCTTTTACCGAAGGAGGCGGGGTTTGTGCAATTATTTCCAACATGACATCATTCAGTTTTGATGTTGGAATGTGTTTTTCCCGGTTTTTATAAACCTGAAAGGCGGTTTCAATTACCTTCAGGATACGTTGTTTGCCTGGAACAGCGGTGAAAAGAATAGGAAAGTCGGTAAAAGGAGCTGTGCGTTCCCTGATTTGTTTCTCGTAATGGCGGGCGGTTTCCCGGTCCTTTTCTACCAGGTCCCATTTGTTGACCACAATGACAATTCCTTTCCGTTTCTTTTCAGCCAGGTGAAAAATATTGACGTCCTGTGATTCGAATTCGCTGAGGGCATCGATCATCAGGATACAGACATCGGCTTTTTCAACCGCCTTGATGGTTCGCATGACCGAATAGAATTCGATGTTTTCGTGAACCTTTGTCTTTTTCCTCAGGCCGGCCGTGTCAATGAGCCGGAAGTCGTACCCGAACTGGTTATATTTTGTTTCAATGGAATCGCGGGTGGTGCCGGCCACTTCGGTAACAATGTTTCGTTCCCGGCCTAAAAGTGCGTTTACCAGCGATGATTTGCCGACATTAGGCCGTCCTACGATGGCAAACCCCGGCAGGGTTTCTTTCTCGTCGTCGATGGGGTTGAGGTGACTGACTACCACATCCAGCAAGTCGCCGGTGCCGCTTCCGCTGTTGGCAGCAATGCCATGTACTTCTCCCAGGCCAAAGGAATAGAATTCATGGACATCATGTATTTGTTTGCTGCTATCTACTTTATTGGCTACAACCAGCACGGGTTTGTTGCTGCGACGAAGAATAGTGGCGATGTGATCGTCCATATCGGTGATCCCGGTAGTGACATCCACCACAAACAGCAGTACAGTAGCTTCTTCAATGGCGATATGCACTTGCTCGCGAATGGCCTTTTCGAAAACGTCTTCTGAATGGGCCACGAAACCGCCGGTATCAATGACCGTAAAAGGTTTGCCGATCCATTCGGAAAAGCCATAATGCCGGTCGCGGGTAACCCCGCTTTGATTATCAACAATGGCGTGGCGTGATTCAGTGAGCCGGTTGAAGAGGGTGGATTTGCCCACGTTGGGTCTTCCGACGATAGCGACTATATTGCTCATTACTATGATTGGTGTCAGTTTCCGTATCCAAATTGTTTCAGGTAATTTTCCCGGTTCCGCCAGTCTTTGATGACTTTGACATGGACCTCAAGAAATACCTTTTTTTGAAGGAATGTTTCCATTTCCAGGCGGGATGCTGTGGCAATCTTTTTCAGCAGCTCTCCGCCTTTTCCGATGATAATCCCTTTTTGGGTATCCCGTTCGGTGATGATCTCGGCGCTGATCCGGTTGATGCCGGGTTCTTCCTTATATGAATTGATCACAACTTCAGTACTATAAGGGATTTCCTTGCGGCAGTATTCGAAGATCTTTCCCCGAATGATCTCGGTGACAAAAAAACGTTCGTTGCGGTCGGTTAATTCGTCTTCCTCGTAATATGGAGGATGTTCTGGCAGGTTATCACGAATGAAATCATAGACAGCCCTTACGTTGTAGCCTTCCAACGCTGAAATGACAAATACCGCTTTTGGTGCAAGCGTTTCTTCCCAAAACTGCACCTTTTCCAGAAGAGTAGCCTCATCGGACGTATCGGCTTTGTTCACCAGTACTGCCAGAGGCGTTTCCATGCGCTTCAGTTTTTCGATCATCCGGCCTTCGTCGTGGCGTTCGTTTACGTCAGTGACCAGCAGGATAACATCGGCATCGCCCAGCGATTCATTCACGCTGCTCATCATGGAGCGCTGCAATCCGTATTTGGGCTCAATCATCCCCGGCGTATCCGAGAAAACGATCTGCATGTCCGGCTCATTCACTATGCCGATAATACGATGCCGGGTAGTCTGCGCTTTTGGTGTAATCACCGACATGCGTTCGCCAACCATCGCGTTCATCAACGTGGATTTACCCGCATTGGGTTTCCCAATGATACTTACGAAGCCTGCTTTGTGCGCCATGGGTGCAAAGGTACGCAATTTGCGGCGCCAATTCTCAGATAAACAACGCGTCCATGGTTACTTCCTGTTGCACCAGTCCGGCATAATCGTGTGTGTTTTTTATTCCGTAGGTGGTAATCATTGTAAGAAATAAGGTTTTG
>DATCYD010000124.1:0-15445 GCA_036570465.1 Anseongella sp. | reverse complement strand
GCATTCACAGCCGCCTTCATCATTTTCAAGGTCTTGAAGATGACTATGGGAATCCGGGTTTCCCGTCAGCACGAACTCGAAGGGCTGGACAGCCACGAACATGGCATTCGGGGATACACTATTATTCTGGAATAAAGCTTATTAATAAATAGAAAATGAAAAAAACAGCCTTACTTTTTACGGGCCTTATGGCCGCCGGCTACATGGCCCGCGCACAGGATGAGACACCCCTGATCTTATCCGGATCGGTGGACACTTATTTCAAGTATGATTTCTCCGGCTTTGCCGACGAGTCGGGAACGTCCAATATCCAGACTTACTTCGGAAGCGAGCAAAATTCGATTTCCCTGGGGATGGTAGATGTAGCGTTGAGCAAGCAAATTGGCAAGGCTTCATTCGTGGGGGAAGTGTCATTCGGTCCCAGAGGGCAGCACCAGTCACTATTGGCCGCGGAAGACGGAAATAGCTTCCACATCCAGAACCTGTATGTTTCCTACAATTTCACGGAGGAATTTTCAATGACAGCAGGCTTTATGGGTACCTTTATTGGCTATGAAGTAATCTCGCCGGTCCCCAATTTTAATTACACCACCTCGTATTTATTCTCTTCAGGTCCCTTCCAAAATGCGGGTATTAAGGCCAATTATGCCTTTTCCGATAAAGTAGGACTGATGGTTGGGTTGTTCAATGACTGGAACGTGTATCAGGATTTCAATGGTGTTTCCGATTTCGGAGCCCAGCTCTCCCTGGCTCCGGTGGAAGGCTGGAACGCTTACATTAACTTCATTACCGGTTCGCCCTCAGGTACGGAAATAGACGTCACCACTGCTTATCAGGTGACCGACGAGCTCAATATCGGGCTGAACGCGGCAGATTATACCGCGCCGGACGATGCCGGAGGCTTCCAGGGTGTAGCCCTGTACTTGCAGTATGCTTTCTCCGACGCCATTGCTCTGGGTGGAAGGGGGGAATATTTCAAGGCGAAGGACGAATCAGATGTGCTTAATGTAGTGGCTGGTTCTTCTGTGACTGCTTTTACCCTTTCGGCCAACGTCAAAGCCGGTCCTCTGACGATAATTCCCGAATTCCGCATAGACGCAGGTTCCGAAAATATTTTCATGAATACCGACATGAACCCCACCGGCAGTGCTTCTCAGTTTGTGCTGGCGGCCGTGTACTCGTTTTGAGTTGTTTAGTAATCTCTGCCGGACGTTTCTAGAAGGCCTGTTCAATGCCAGCTTCTTCCCATAGCAGCAATATTTTCTCATCGTTTGCCGGGTCTATCAGGGCAGGGATCTGCAAACCTTTTTCCAATTTGGGAAGGTATTTGGAGTCCACGAATTTTTTGCAGCTGGTAGTGACCTCCCTGTTCCCGGCGGCAACCACTTTTATCTTAAAAAGGAACTGAGGAACCTGGTTGATATAGGCGCCGGTCTTTCCTACCTGCAGCACGGTGCCGGTTCCCCGGATTCCTTTTTCCCGGAGGAAGGCTCTCCTTTGGGGCTTGCGCCCCCTAATGGTTAGGTAAAGGTATTGCACAAAATTCAGGACCGCCATCAAGTTCATACGGGATGTTTTTTAATCGGGTTTACTTAAAGCGTCAGTGTCGTCCATATCGTCGGAATAGATGACGTTGGCTGTTCGGAGAGAATTGGTTTTAAAATGCCCATGATTTTTATTTCGTTATTGGAATTCAGTCATGGATATTCAGGGCTTGTGACACTGCTTTATAGTTGCTAAGGTCGATACCGTTCAAAGCGGCTGTTGCCTTGACGCCGCCGGGGATGACGATATATCGGAACTTATTGCTCAGGGAAGGCATGACATTCTCACCAGCCTGGCCCTCAGCGCCCGTCAGTCCGGGAGGGCCTTCCTTTTCGCAAGATAATGCTGTTATTGAAAGCAAAAGCGCCGTAGTGACCAAGTTTAAATTTTTCATTTTAAAATTTTTTAGTGTCGCATTTAATTTTTTCGTTAGTCAAATCTCTGGCTATTTGGTTCTCTTTGGCTAACAGATATTTCGTTTTTACTGACAGAAATTCCCGTTTTTGCGGATCTGGCGTGTTTATGATCAGGAGAATTGCCGGCTGTATTTGACAGGCTCAAGTTCAACCATGCTAAGCCGGGAAATCGCGAGCTCGCTTCGGGGGCGGTCAATAAATTTGCAGATGGACGTGCTTTCTTTCGAGGAGTTTGTCCGATTCAAAGGAACAGAAGCCGTAAATATCTATAGCAGCGCCGGCCAGTCTCATTTACGCCACCTATTCAGTTTGTATCTGAAGCAGGGCGGATTCCCGGAATTGTGCTTTACCGATCTGTCTGAACAAAGGATGGTGCTGCAGGAATACCTGGATATGATGTTTTTTAAGGATATGGTAGAGCGTTACCGGGTATCCAATCCGCAGTTTATGAAAGTGTTGCTGAAGTACCTGGTGATTAATACGGCGAGGCCCTTGAGTGTGAGTAAACTTCATAATACTTTTAAATCAATGGGATATGGTGTATCAAAAGACAGGTTATTTGAATACATAGGTTTTCTCGAAGAAAGTTACCTGGCTAATCAACTTGTTATTTTTTCGGAAAACATCCTTGAGCAAAACCGGAACCCGAAGAAGTTTTATATTATAGACCACGCACTGAAATACGTTTTCAAGCCTGATCCTGAACCCTGGCAAATACTGGAACAATTGGTATTTAAACAACTCAGTTACCGGCATAATGATATCAGGCATTCCCGCAGTAAGTTTGAGCAGGATTTTGTTTTTCGGTCTGCCGGGGGAGAGATCAATGTTGTAAATGTATGCCAGGAGCTGAAAGATCCGGAGACCCGCGACCGCGAGATACGTTCCCTGGAAGAAGGAATGCAGCGATACGACCTGGACCACCGATGAAATACCTTCAAAAATAGACCGCCTCTAGTACTCACACCGGTTGCCCTGACCAGGCTGAAGGCGACTCCCCGAATTGCTCCTTAAAGCATTTGGCGAAATAGGAAAGGTTATTGAAACCCACGCTGTAGGCGATCTGTGAAACTGCGTCTTCTTTTGCGGCGATTTTCTGGGCGGCACGTTTCAGGCGCATGATGCGTATGAATTCCACGGGGGTTTGACCGGTAAGGGCTTTTAGCTTGCGTTCTACCTGGGTGCGTCCGAGTTCCATTTCCCCGTTAAAGGCTTGCACGTTAAATTCAAAATTTCCCATGTTGCTTTCCACGATGTCCATGGCTTTTTGAAGGAATCGTTCGTCGGAGCTGGTAATGGTAATGTCTTTGGGCTGCAATGTTACTTCCCGGGAAAAGCGTTCCCGTAAAAGTGTGCGCTGGCGGATGCGGTTCTTCAGCAGGGCCAGAAGTTCGTCAGCATCGAAGGGTTTGGTCTGGTAATCATCCGCTCCGGTTTCCAGGCCTTCGATTTTAGGCGCCTTGCCGGATTTGGCGGTAAGCAGGATCACGGGGATATGGCTGGTGTTTTCGTCGAGCTTCAACCTGCGGCAAAGTTCTATGCCGTCCATTTCGGGCATCATGACATCACTCAACACCAGGTCGGGCTGCTGTTCTTTGGCTCTTTCAAGGCCTTCCAGGCCGTTGGAAGTTACCGTGACCCGGTAATGCGGCTGCAGGATTTGCAGGAGGAATGCTTGCATATCGGTATTGTCTTCCACGATCAACAGCTGGGGCAGGGCAGGAACAGCGTCTTTCGGCGATGTTTCCGCGGCTGGCGCGGGCCGGAGATGGACTGTTTCACCTTCCTGAATCGATGCTGCTGCTGGAACCGCTACTCCTGGCGGCGTTCCGGGTTTCGCCTGAACAGCTATTTCGTCCTGGGATAAATGGGCCTTCCCTAATGGAAGAAGGATGGTAAAGCTGGCGCCTTTCCCGCTTGCGCTGGTTACATCTATTTCCCCATGATGGAGAGTGACCAGCTCTTTAGTCAGGGCAAGACCGATGCCTGTTCCCTTGTACTTCCGGGAATGGCTGCTGCCTGCCTGGTAAAAGCGGTCAAATATTCTGGCCAGTTCATGGGCGGCAATTCCGATGCCGGTATCCGTTATGCTGATCCTGGCCCGTTGTTTTCCTTTTGAATCACAAACCCCCGCCGTAATGGAGATCCTGCCACCTTTTTCCGTGAATTTAAAGGCATTGGACAGGATATTATGCAGGATCTTTTCCATTTTTTCGGGATCGAGGTAGAGGGAGATATTTTCTTCCATCTCGAAGTCAAAACTGATCTCCTTGCTTTGAGCCAGGGAATCATAGGCAGCTGCCACAGGCTTTAGAAATGCCCTCAGGTCGGTTTGAACCGCCTGTAATATCATCTTGTCCGATTCGATCTTGGATATATCAAGCAGCTGATCTACCATGTGCAGCAGGCCCTGGCTGTTGCGCTGCATGACCTGGTACATGGCTTGTTTATTACCAGTGAAATTTTCCTTTTGAAGCTCCCCGAGCGGGCCCAGGATCAGCGTAAGGGGAGTGCGGAATTCGTGGGAGATATTGGCAAAGAACCGGGATTTTGCCTGATCAAGCTCCCTTAGTTTTTTATTGGTCCTGGCCTTGATCCGGTAGCGGCTCCAGACCAGGACCCCCAGCAGCAGGACCAGCAGAGCCACTCCCATGAGATAATTGCGCTCGTTCCGGCGTTTCTGTAATTTCAGCGTATTGATCTCCCGTGCGGCGTTCAGAGATGCGATCTCCTTTTGGTTCTTTTCATTCTGGTATTTGGCCTCCAATTC
Organism: Anseongella sp.; assembly: GCA_036570465.1. Lineage (GTDB taxonomy): Bacteria > Bacteroidota > Bacteroidia > Sphingobacteriales > Sphingobacteriaceae > Anseongella. Next base: position 10,714 of record DATCYD010000124.1, on the reverse strand, counting down.
ACTGCTCAGTTTAACGCGCTGTTCATTATATAAGCTGTCGCTGTATTGTTTGGCCTGGATGGAATGCCGGAAGCCCTTCTCAAAATTGCCCAGCGCGGCATACGCGCCGGCCAGCATTTCATGATTTTCCGCGATGGTGACCAGATCCTTCCCTTCCTGGGCGGCCACCAATTCTCCGTACTGAACGGCCTGCCGGTAATTGCCTCTTTCATATTCATTGTATCCCAGGCTGTACCGGGTCATTGCGATCAAGTTGGCTTGAGATAGCTCTTCTGCCAGTTCCAAAGCCTGCAGATAATAATCATTTGCGCGGCCATGCTCTTTTGTTTCCCGGTAAATATTTCCCAGTTCATGTCGTACCCGGGCTTCCCCTAATTTGTCTCCCGTTTTTACTTTAATATCCAGCGCTTCTTCAAGATAGGGAAGGGCGTCCCGCGGGTTTCTTAATTCTAGATAAACGGTTCCTATATTGCTGAGACAGGCGGAAATGCCTGGCAGGAAATTGAGTTGCCGCACTAGGTCAAGGGCCTTTTTATAGTGTACAAGTGCTTTATTGTTCTGTCGCTGCCTTTTGTAAAGGTTACCCAGATCATTATGGACCCTGGCAGTAGCATTCCGGTTGCCGGATCTTTCAAAAATGGCCAGTGCCTGCAAGTAAACAGCAGTTGCGCTGTCAATGGCTGCGTTTTCACGGTGTATCCTGGCAAGGCCTGAAAGCGCCGAACCCAGCATAAGACTGTCCTTTACTGCCTTTGATAGGGCGATGGATTCATTGAACTCAACTTTTGCCTTTTCAAAATCCCGGAGGCTGATATACTGTGTCCCGAGACGGTAGGCAGCCGTGTACATTCCCCTGATGTACTTGATCGTAGCCGCCAGTTGCTTTGCCTTCTCTGCGTATTCAAACGCTTTTTCATTGTCATTGCGGTGATATTGATACCAAAGAGCGAGGTAGGTATCCACTTTGGAAGTATCCGCTTCGGCGAGTTCCAGTTGCTGGAGGAGACTGTCCACGATCGTTTTGTCCTGGCAAAAAGCAACCGGGTGGAATATAACAGAAACGATTAGTATAAGTACTGGTTTTTTCACCGTAAACTAAGTTAGAGAAAATCCGGTAAAGAAACGTATCGCCTTGATGTGCACCTACCGGCCGCCGGTTTTCAAGGCTACCATCACCTCTGCCTTTCTTCTCCGGGATATTTCTACCCGGGTGGCGTCTTTAAGGATAATAAAGCCATGATGGTCGATAAAAGAAACGAAGTCCCTGTTGACAAGGTGGGATTTATGGCTGCGTATAAAATGATAGGGGCTTAGCAGTTCTTCGTATTCGCCGAGTGTCCGGGATGTGAGATGCTGTTTGTCGCCGATGATATAAAATCTTGTATAGTTCCCTTCCGCTTCACACCGGATGATCTCCGCAGGAAAGAGAAAATGAACGCCTTCTTTGGAAGGCAGGGCCAGGCGGAATTGCTGCTTATCATGTAACTGCATATTAATGGCGATGTTGTTGAAAAGCTCCTGCTGCTGAGGATAACAGTCTCTGGTCTGGGAATACCTTTTCACAGCGGTTATCAGTTCTTCAGCGTCAATGGGTTTCAGCAGATAGTCAAAGGCGCTGAAACGAATAGACTGAATGGCATATTCATTGTAGGCAGTTGTGAAAATAACTTTAAAGTTCTTATTGGGGAACAGGTTGAGGAGTTCAAAACCTGAAAGATGCGGCATGCGGATGTCCAGAAATACCAGGTCGGGGCTAATTTTATGAATTGCCTGCGCGGCTTTTCCGGCATCATTGCAGACCCAAACCCTCCCGATGCTGGGAATGAACTTTTCAATCATCAGCTGCAGAGAGTCTGTGGCCCTTTCTTCATCGTCTATCAGTAGTGTCTTGATCATTTCTTTACAAAAGGGGCAAGGTCAGTGTTACCCTGGTTCCGCCGGCCTTTCCGTTTTTAGCCCGGATATCTTCTATCAATACGCTGCTTTTCAGCAGGTGATGCGCATTGTATGCTTTTAAACGTTCTTCCGCCACCGAAATACCCTTTCCCGAATGCGTGCTACTGTTGATTTTTCCGGCCGCTTCTCTTCCTATGCCGTTGTCTTCTATGGAGCAGACAAGACTTTCATCGCCATTTTCCGAAAATCGTATTTTCAAACATCGGTCTTCTTTTTTATGCATCAGGCCATGCCATATGGCATTTTCGGCAAAGGGCTGGATCAGCATGGCCGGGATCTTGATTTCATCCGGATCAATGGAGTTATCGCATGCAATGTTGTACCTGAAGGCTTCTTTAAACCGTAAGGCTTCCAGTTCCACATATAATCCCAGTGTTACCAGTTCTTCTTTCAACGTAATGGTTTCTTTATCGCTATGGACTAAAACAAGCCGCAGCAACCGGGAAAATTTTGACAGATACCTGGTGGCAGCGGTGTCTTCACCCGCCAGGTTCATTTGTTGTATAGAGTTCAGCGAATTTAAGAGAAAATGAGGGTTCATCTGAAGACGGAGGCTTTTTAGCTGTGCCTCAACCGTTTCCCTTTCGTGCCTCAATAGTTCCAGTTGAGCTTTCCGGGTTTCCTCTTCCGCTTTCAGGCGAATGATTTTATTGGCGCAAAGGGAGGCAATGGTGCCGAGAATGGAGAGGTGCTTGCCGGTAAAGAATTTCTTTCTGGGATGCTCACTGTCTATGATGCCCAATACCATTCCGTTATAGACTATGGGCACGGTAATTTCCGAAAATCGCCGCTCATCGTCCACGATATAGCGTTTGTCCTTAGTGGTATCGTTGATTATTTCCGCTTTTCCGCTATGGGCTACGCTGCCCACTATGCCTGTGCCTATGGGTATTTCCAAAGGGTTCAGTATCTTGTTTTCCCCGGTTGTTTTGGGTCCCAGAGCAGCCTTTTGCATCAGTACATTTCTTTTTTCATCTTTCAGGTAAATAACGCAGTCTTCAAAATTTAAGCGGGCAATACAGTTCTTTGCCACATCCCAGAGGATATTCTCTACCGTTCTTTGTTCATAAATGGAAGAAGAAAGGTAGTTAATGGCTTGCTCGGTTTCAAGCTGTTCCTGTTGACGCCGGATCGTACTTCGCCGCAGCCGCAGGAAAAAAACTGTCACTAAAATGCCTGCCAGCAGGCATGCAGGACTAAACCAGCGGCTTCTCCACCAGGGTGTTTTAATTTGAAAAGTGAACGGATTGGGCGCTTCCACCCAAAGGAGGCCGTCCGCGCTTGCTTTTACCCTGAACAGGTACTCGCCAGCTGGTAGTTTGTTATAGCTGACCCGCTGTGCTGAAGATGTCTTTGTCCAGGTTTCATCCGCCCCTTCCAGCATGAACTGATAAAAAACCGGGTTGATCTTTAAAAGATTAACCGCTGAAAAGGAAAAGCTGACTGAATTAGCTTGAAATGGCAGTGTGATTTTTCCGCCGTTTGTAAAATGGTACAAGCTGTCGATTGTTTCCATTCCATTTATCATCACAGATAGGGGAAGATCGGGAACATTGATATTTTCGGGATAGAAATACGTGATTCCCTTATTGCTGCCGAAAATCAACTCTCCGTTGGTTGTTGCATGCGCGGCAAAAAAATAAAACCCGGAATTATCGACTCCGGCCCGCTCGTCATACAGCTTGAATTTTTTTGTAACGGGAGAATAGCAGGCCAGGTAATCGTTGTTGGCAATCCATATATTCCCTGATTTATCTTTTACCAGCGAATGGACATCTATAGGCCAGGCATTGTTGATTTGATGATAAGCACGTAGTGCTTTCCCGGGCTCGAGGATATGGAACCCAAACCTGGTAGCTATATAAAAATTCCCCAGGCTATCATCAGCAAACCCTGTTGTATTATTATGGAGAAGCCCGTTTTCTGTTGTGTAGGCGATAGTAGTTCCAATTGAAAGATCCAGCCTATAGGCCCCCTCCCACGTTCCGATCCATACCTCGGAACCTGAACCGAAAAACATGGAGGTGCAATATTTGCCGTTTACGGCTTTTAAGGGAGAATCTTTCCCTGGGAGCGTTACTTTAAAGCTCTCCGGATCAATAAAGCAAATTCCTTTTAAGGTGCATACCCAGAGTCTGCCGTCCGGAGCGGGGGAAATTTTATTGATCGTGTTATCCGGCAAGGCATTCGCCCCGCTTGAGGAGAGGTATTTTACAGGTTGCCGGTCAGGATCAAGTATTATTATACCATTTGACGTGCCCAACCAGATTCTGTCCCGTTTATCAATATAAAGCGTTCTTATTGCGCCCCGGGAAGCAAGACCTTTGTTATAATTATGGAAAATAGTTTGACCGGTGGTATGGTTCCATTCCATTAAAATGTCTGCACCTCCCAGCCAGAGGTTTCCCTTCCCACTCCTGGCAATGCTTCCCACAAAACCATCATAGAGCTTCCCGGTGATTTTATCCTGAAAAACCGGCTTAACCGTAGCCTTGTTGGAGTTGAACTTGAAATAATCAAGCCCCGAGACATGAGTAGTTATAAAGAAGAATCCGCTGGAATCCGAAAAAATGTAGGCGCTTGAATTACTGATCAGTGTATTGTTATCGACCGGGTTATGCATGTACCGCTTCAGGGTTTCGTGCTTCGCATCAAACACATAAACGCCAGCAGTAGGGGAAGTGATAAAAAACCATTGATCCTGCAAATGATAAATGCTCTCGGGAGAAGGGTGCATAGCTTTGTCATATTGATCTTTCAGGTCTGGATATCTTTTAATGATCTTACCTGAGGCAAGGCTTATTTTGCACAACCTGTCTTTGCCACTGGTGGTAACAATGGCTTCATCCGTGCCAGATTTCACTGCCGCTGTGATGAATGGAACCCGGATGGGCTTTGACGTTTTCAACGTTTTACTATCGAAAAAAAACAACAGGTCATTTCCACTGAATACCAACCTGTTTTTCTCCCAGCGATTGATCCTTTTGAACGTATTGCGGAATAAGGGGTCTTCCTGCATCTGAACCGGGGCAAAATGTATGGAATCGGTTTCGAGCAGTTCGAATATCCTTCCACCGGACAGAAACATTGTTTTGTCTTCCAGAGGGAGTAAGTAGTCAATTGTTACTTTTTTGCCTTTTTCCCTAATATTTATCGCATGAAATACTCTTTTCTCATCCAGGAGACTGAGTTGTCCGTTCCTGCATTGTATCCATATCCTGTTTTTAGTATCGAGGACCATTCTTACAATACCACTATTTGTTAAACCCGGGTAGTTTCTGTGGTAGAAATTCTTTACGATATTCCCGTCATAACTGTTCAGTCCGTCAACGGTGCCTATCCATAACAAGCCATTTTTATCGGTAAGAGCACAGGTTACCCTATTGTGACTCAGTCCATTGCTTTTATTGAGATGCAAAAAGGAGATATCCTGTGCCGCGGGCCTATTGGGTGCAGCAAGTAAAATGACTGCCAGGAGCCAGGGATATCTGATTAACTTTCCGATAAGGTTGAACTTTCAGAACTGCCTTGATTGAATAACAATAAAAGGTACGGAATATTTTAATGAAATCAGCTGATTTTACCAGGCGTCATCGTAAGCCTGGGCCATATTGGCAGGCTTTCCTACAAACTGATCGTCAGTAAACCGGTTGCTGTTGCAATTGAGGCTTACTCTTACTTCGTTCGGAAATATCATAATGATGGTTTCGCCGCCGGCGCCCTCGCTATTAGTTCCGCCGCCGTTTTTCCAATAATACGTTCCATGTGTGCCGTTTACGCCAGCTCCATCAAAACCGCATTTTTTAATTTTCATTTCGTTTACCCAGCTGGCGGTGATTAACAGATTGTTTTCATACGCGGTCAGGATTTCGGCAACTTCATAGCTGCTAAGGGTAAGCCCGCGGCTGCCCGAGATCAGCACATCATCACTGTTGCCGGTGGAAGGAACTGAAAGGTCACTATTCAGATAATAGCGCGCGTATGAATAATCGCGAATACCTTCATGGTTCCAGTTCTTGAAATCTGCCAGGTCATAAAATTCCAGCTGCGCGGGTTTTAATACAAGCTCCCGGATCAGGCTGCGAAAAGCAAAAGCTGTTGCTGCTTCATTAATATCCTGATTTTCGGCGCTTTTGAAATACGCTTTGCCATAGTAGAGATAAGGGAGAAGAATACGACAAAGCGCGAAATTCGCGTTGTTATAGTTAAAGGTATTGGCGGTTTGTGGAATACTCATCATTGTTTTCAGTGAATCATAACCCCGGTTTTCCATGCTGAAGCCACTATAATGAGACAAAAGCTGCTCAAATGTGAGATCACTATAACTGCTGTGCACTTGCCAGTAAGTTGGCAGATAATCCACCACCTTTTCGGAAAGAGTTTTGCCTTTTGCGTCCATTACCTTGCAAACGGCAATAGCGGTCACAAATTTTGTGACGCTGAACAGCTCCTGCCTTGTTTCCGGTGTGTAAGCTTTCAGGCCGTCAGCCGCTATGCGTGCATTGCCTCCCGCGCCGAAGCGTTCCACTTTATCGCCAACCGATATGGCATAGGAATACCCTGTCACCTGCCCGCTATAAGTATCGATGATATTTTGTTCGAATTTATTGAGGTCGAAACCTGGGGCAGCTATTTCATCGATACCTTTATCTGCTACCTGTTCGCAAGCGCTGAATATTGCGGGCAGCACCAGCAAAACCAGTGCGAATTTTGAAAGGGTTTTTCTTAATGTTTTCATGATCGTAATATTCAGTTATTGTCGGATTTACATGCTCAAATACTCATATACAAACTCTGTTTTTTCTACAGTCGGGGCCTTAGCCGGCTGAATGTAGTTGGTGGTAATGGTTTGTTCTATAACCAACCCTTCGGGATTGTATATTCGATCACTGATTACTTGCTCAAATTTCCCGGCATCGTAATAATCCACGTCGAACGTAGTGGTTTGTATTTTTTCAGGTCCAAAAAGAAAGAAGTCAAAGTTTACCAGGTAACCCTGGTATTTAGTCAGGCTCGCGGGCAAAACTTTTCCTGCGGGTGTATAATTGACTTCAAGGGCTTTCTCAGTTCCTGAGATTAAAGCCATGTAATACTCGTAGCGCTTTATGTTCCCGTTGGGATAATAATAGAACAGTCGGTAAAATTCTTCGGCATCGGTAATCGGGTCGTTCCAACTGTATTTGCTGATAAGGCCTTCTGCATTGTATTCAAACTTATACCGGAAAGTCACCTTGCCTGAATCCGTGCCAGTCAGGATTTTTAAATCGGAGCTGATGAATTTCCCATCGCTGCCTTTTAAAAACGTTCTTTCGCTGGTGATCTTGCCGGAGGCTTTATGGGCTGAATAGCTTTGCAGCAAGCCCTTTGTGTCGTAGTCAAATTTGTTGAAAGATGACAACTGTCCGGTTTCAGAATCGTAATAATTTATCCGTACCAGCCCTTTACCGGACTCGTACAGGAATTCAGTTTCAAGGGCGCCGTCTTTAATTATCTTGCTCAATGCGGGCTGTCCGGGCGAGGAGGGTACGGAGTCTTTTTTGCAGGAAATACACATTGAAAGAGCTATTCCGGAAAGCAAGAGCGGTATGAAGTATCTTTTTTTCATGATCTATTTTTTAATCAACGAATTAAGACTGAGGACAGGGTCTGAAGCTTCCATTTTCCATTTGTATTAAAAAGTAATACCGAAAATATACCCGGAGATTTATTTTTACTCGCGAAACTTATTGAATGGCTATTGTTGATTAGCGTACGGTAAGGGAGCTGTGAAAGCCGATGAAGCCGGATCGCCGCTGAACAAAAAGTCCTCCCGCATGGCATCAGGGTTTTGACCCTGTCCTATTCAGGGATCTCAAACGCATTGGCCACTTCGCTGTAGGTATTCAACCCCAGTCCGCTGTCCCGAACCTGTGCGGCTACCCCACCGGGAATCAATATATAGCGAAACTGAAGACTTCCGCCTATGTTGATACTTCCACTGTCATCAAAAGCAAAGCGGGTGATGAATATTTTACCTGCCCTCGAACGGAAGTTGATTTCGGAGGGTTTGCCGCCGGCATCGCTGATATAAGGTAAAGCATATACTGTGGCGCCAAAGCGCATATATACCATGATCAAGCCGCTTTCCATAATATTTTCCGTCAGTTTAGGCGCCAGGATCTCCGAGACTTTCATGTGACTGCCGTCAATGATGGTGTCCCTGATGGGATATTTTAAATAATCCCATTGCGAATAAATTACGTTTGCTGTTCCTTTATCACCTTTAGAACCCTGAACACCTTGTTCGCCCTGCGGCCCCTGGGGCCCTTCAGGTCCTATGGGGCCTTCTTTTTCGCAGGCTGTTAATGCAAGAGCCAAAGCCAGGCCGGCCAGTGCCCTTAATTTTCTCAACTGTTTCATAGTCCTTTTATTTTTGTACTTACGTGCATCATCCGCTATCGCGTTAGTGACGAGAAAGGCCAAACGGAGTCCGTGGCAAGCATTTCCGCGTTCCATTACTTTCGGTGTTGGTTTTACTAACTAAAAGTATTGCAGGGTGCAAGTTTTAATAACAGAAAATGATTGAACGGTGGCTGGTGGTTAGCCTGCGGTAAGGAAGCTTTGGCGTCTGCTTCGCAGGTCGCCTTCGGGGAAAGGTGAGGATCAGAATTTCAAACCCTCCGGAGAAGAGTTTGAAAAAATGATTTGATGACCGCGGCATGGCGTTCGGGTTGGTCCAGCCAGGGGAGATGCCCGCTGTTTTCGAAAAACAGGATGGAGGAATTCTTCATTTTTGAATGGATCCTTTGACCCACTCCGGGACCGGCGAAAGCATCATCATTTCCCCACAACCATAATACAGGCAAACATACCCGTTCTATTTCATGATCGTATAAAACGAATTCAGTATTCAACTTGCCGCCCGGTACAGCGTTGCTGATCAGCGCGATGTCATTTTTTTGAGTAGCTGTATGATTGAACAGGCTTACATACCAATCGATAAAAGCACCTGGAATGATTTGGAGGTCAAGGGAATAGCCATGTCCCATTTCCTTCATGATCTTCCTGAAAATGAATTTAGTGATTGGCAGTTTGGGTGCCATCCATTTTATACCCGGAGTAAGCATCATTTTCATGAAGAAGGGTATGCGACTGCTCTCCACCATCGCGGGGGAGCCTTCCAGGACCAACTTGTTTATTTTGTCAGGCTTTTCCAGGGCATATAGCATGGCCAGGTATCCTCCAAAAGAACTGGCAACTACAGATATCATATCAAGATTAAAATGACGCAGTACCTGATCAATGATCAGCACGATCAGTTTTGTCAGACGCTTCTTTGTAAGATGTTTGTAGCCGAGGGGATCGCTTAGACCGCATCCGGGCCGGTCTAAAATAATACATTGGTATTCGGGCAAGCACGATACCAGCGGCGCCCACATTGCGCCCGCTCCCGGCGCTCCGTGGATAAATAAAAGAGACGGACCCTGACCGGTAACCAGCGCCCGGAGGTTTATCCCGGGTTCGCTTGTGCCAGGCTCTTTGATCCGGATAATATGTTCCCGGGAATCAAGCTGATAAGCTTCATAGAACGCATTTTCAGACACGCGGTAACGGTGAATGGGCTGATCTCTCATAATCGTTAAGATAATATCAGCGTGATTGCCTGATTTTACCGTTTTACCAATTGTTTGTGTTGGCCTCCGCGTCTTCGAAATAGCGCGTTACCTCCCGGTAATCCGAATAATCGATCAGGCTCTTGGTCCGGGCGAAAACACCCGCTTCTATCAGTACGATCCTGAAATCGGTTTTCGCCGGTAATTCATCTTCATTTAATCCCCGGTTATCCCAGCCATTGTTGGTTCGGGCAATGGTAAGCGAACCTCTGGCGGGCAGACATTCTATTCTGATACCGATATAGACGTAACGCCCACTTTCGTAGCCCACCTTTAATGAAAAAGTATGGGGTGTTATATTCCACTCGTCATAGCCAAGGTTTCCATTGGGCTTCACGTAGGCCAGGACCACTCCACCAGCGTCAAAAAACTCCCTGATGCTGACCCCCCCGGTTCTCCGGGCCGGAACATCATAACTGCGAAAACTATTGCCGTCCCCGTAATGGTAACTATTGCTCCATTCAGAAGCGTCAACGCTTAACTGGTACACGTTCACATTGGCATTGCCGGGATTCCCCTTCTCCCCTTTGGGGCCGGATACGCCCTGTTCCCCTTGCGGCCCGGCCGGGCCTTGCGGGCCAACGGGGCCTTCTTTTTCACAGGAAATCAGCGAGGCGATGAACAGCAAAGCCATTAAATGCGTTTTGAAGTTTCTTTTTTTCATGACGCTTCATTTTATCATTTCATCTTCGGCGTCTTCCAGACGAAGAAAGCGCGCGGCATTGTTATAAAAGATATCCCGCTTTTGCTCTTCGGTTAGAAACGGCGCTTGTTCAATGGCTTCCACCGCGGCGCCGATCTTTTCCGGCCAAACCATTTGGTCGGAGCCAAACAGGATCCGCTTTCCAAGACCGGCCCGGACCAAGGCCTTCAGGTAGTCGTAGAAGGCGGTACGTGGAATGACCCATGTGATCGTGGACACATCGACGTAGAGCTGAGGATACTGGTACATCATCGCGATCATTTCATCCCGGAAGGGATACCCGGCATGCTCCACAAAAATCCTGAGCTTCGGATGGCGGACCAGCACGTCCTCCAGCAACAAGGGACTGCCGGCGGAGGACCTAAAGTGATGCATATAAGGCCCGATCCCCAATGTGTGAATG
>DATCYD010000123.1:0-8417 GCA_036570465.1 Anseongella sp. | reverse complement strand
TTAACTCAAGCGCCAGATTGGTTTGCCTGGAAGTTTCCCAGGTGACGGCTTTGTTTTCATAATTACTGATCGTGACACCATTTCTGGAATAGCCGTTTTCAATTCCGAAAGCGGCGGGATTGCCCCCATTCAGGTTAACCTCTGAAAGATAAAAGAAGCGCTGACTGCCAATCGCATCGTTTCCTACAAGGCCGTAGCTTCCTCGTATTTTCACCCGGTTAACCACCTCTGAAAGAGGCTCCCAGAATTTTTCCCTGGAAAGGATCCAGGACGCGCCAATGGTGGGGAAAAATCCATAACGGTGCTCGGAGGAAAAGCGTTCGGAACCGTTGTAGCCAAAATTGAACTCCAGAAAATATTTACTGTCATAGTTGTAGGTGGCCCGGCCCGCAAAGCCAATATTGCGATAAGGGAGCGATCCTTGTAAGGAGGTTGCGCCGGCTTCCAGGGTTTGCTGTCGGGTACCCACCAGTGATCCGCTGATATTGCTGCGGCCTATATCACGCGAATAATTCAGTACACCCTGCATGTATAAAAAGGTGTTGATCTCCTTTCCCCCGGGAGTATAATCAAGGTACTCTGTGGCCTCGCCCGGCTGGTTGTTGATCAGGTTCAGCGCATACAGGCCAGAGAGCTTATCATAATCGACCATATTGTAGTAAAAGGGAGAATATTGCCTGCTGACATCGAAAAACGAATACCGGTTGGTGTTCAATATCCCCCGGAAAGTAAGGCCCGGGGTAAGGAATGAAAGATTCTGGTTCAATTCAAACTGTGCGGACATTCTTGATCTGGAATAATCCTGGTAGCCTTTCATAAGATCGGCATAGGGGTTTGAATACAGGCTGTTTCCGCCGCCCACCATTGAGTTTCCGAAGAGTATATGTTGGGTTTGAATATTGATTGAATCGGGCTGGAAATAAGCCGGAAACAGCACCGGGCTGGTATGGAGCGCTTTATAATACAGGTCGGTTGCCATGCCGCCGCCATCGGATATCGGACCCGTGTAATCATCGAAATTGCCTGATAAGCGCACGATGGCTTCTGTCGATTTTGTAATATTGATATTTATATTGGAACGTAACTGGTAATTCCGGAGGTTCACATTGCTGTTGAAATCATTGACCGGGTTCACCTTTAAGATACCGTTGTCCTGGTTGAAACTCCCGGCTATATAGTACCGGGCAATGGAGCCCCCTCCGCTGACGCTGAAATTGGCGCGCTGATTCATTGTTCTTTCCTTGAACAATTCATCGAGCCAGTCCACAGCAGGATAAGCATAGGGATTCAGCTTGTTTTCTGTATTGATTATCTTGTTTTGCGAGAATAGGGGAACACCCAGCGGGTCCCTTGTGGTGATCGCCTCATTGTACAAATTCATATAACGAACAGGATCAGCCAGCTGGATATTTTGAGTGGGCTGTGACATGGAGTTCTCAAACCGGATGTTCACTTTTGCCTTTCCTTCCGTGCCTTCTCTTGTTGTCACGAGAATGACACCGTTAGCGCCTCTGGCGCCATACAATGCCGTAGCGCTGGCGTCTTTCAAAATAGAAAAACTGGCAATATCATCCACCTGCATACGGGCAAGGTCAGTAGGGGTTAATTCTACGTTGTCAACCAAGATTAGCGGGTCTCTCTTATAACCAAAGCTGGTGACTCCGCGAATAAAGAAGGAAGCATTGTCTTCGCCGGGCTGACCATTTCGCTGGTAAGCGATCATGCCTGCGATCCTTCCCGCAAGCGCGGTGGTCAGGTTGCTGGAAGGTGTCTTTAATTGCTGCGGGGATATCGAGGTGACCGACCCTACGAGAGCTTCTCTTCGCTCTTTCCTTCCAAAAGCAGTAACCACTACCTGGTCGAGTGTCCCTGTCTCAATTTTCAGGATAATATCAAATACCTGGTTCTCACCAGCTGCGATAATTACCTGCTCCTGATAGCCGATAGCCGAGATCCGGAGCCTGGTTCCGGCTGCTACCTCAAGGACAAATTTCCCGTTCAGATCAGTGGCCGTTCCGATACCTGTTTGGTCAACGGCGGCAATAGCGATCCCCGGTAAAGGACTTCCGGTGGTATCGGTAACTGTTCCGGTGACCGTAATCGTGTTTGTTTGACCATAAATCGTTCGGGGAAGCGTCATGATACCTATTATTGCAAATAGCGCTGCAATAATGTACAAGCGGCCTGGCCTTTTAGCGAAGAGATACGTTAAGTCGAGTTTTATCATAATCACTTGGTTTAGGGGTTAAGGGGGTTGCGTCCTTATTGAAATCAAAGTTAAGGGGCCATGACAGCCACTCCAATAGAATATCATATCAATGTGCTGGATATTCCTATTATCATACCTTCTCTGATCATGCAGGGTGGGAGGGTGATTTCTTTTTAATTTTCCTGCTTTTGTTCTAATAATAATGATTAACTTCGGGTTCTAACCGGATCGATGATCCTAAACCATGGACTAGTCTATTAAAACAATGGACTTTACTATTATGAATTAGCAAGATGTCACTCAAACGACGAGACGGGTTTTTAGGAGAGAAGCAGATCAATGTACCTGTTTCACTAGTAGATAAGTTTCTGAAAAACCAAAACTTTCTGAATACCCTGTATATTACACATATAGGATTTTTTCCAAAAGCTTTCTTTCATTACAGGGAACGTAAGAAAGGATGTCCGGACAATATCTTGTTTTATTGCCTGGACGGTAAAGGTTATTACAATGTCCTTTCAGATGATTTCGAATTGAACGCTAACCAGTTTGCTATTTTGCCGGCCAATCAGCCGCATCATTTTCAGGCAGATATTGAAAACCCCTGGACCATTTACTGGGTGCATTTCAGTGGGGAGAAGCTCACGGACTTAAATGATTTTATAGATATAGAACAGTATGTAGCGCCTGTGGATATCCGCTATAACGAACAGATAATTGCATTATGGGAAGAAATGTACTTTACGTTAAAAGAATCTTATGATGCCAGAAGTTTAGGCTATGCCAATCTCTGCCTTTACCGCTTTATTTCGCTATTCCTGTTTTCTGAGAAAAGGGTCGAGAGAAATGCGGAACCGGATAAAATGGCAGAAGCGATCGAGCTTCTTAAGATGAATATCCATAAGACATTAAGCGTGGCTGAAATAGCGGCTAATTTTAATTATTCCGCTTCCCATTTTTCCGCGCTGTTTAAAAGTTATACCGGAATGTCTCCTATGGAATACTTTATACAATTAAAAATACACTATGCCTGTCAGCTCCTGGATCAAAGCAAGCTAAAGATCAAAGAAGTTGCCCTGGCGATTGGTTACGATGATGCCTTCTATTTTTCCCGCTTATTTCATAAGGCAATGGGTGCTTCGCCATATGATTACAGAGCAGCGAAGAAGTCCTGATGGCGAGCGATGGCTTACCAATTATCAGTTCGGAAGGAAGATGCCGGCAGCCCTGCGCCATTGTATAACGTTGGCCGGAAAAAATTTTTCCACGCGTAACGTACGGCAACAGGCTGATCTATCGCGGCATTGGAGACCACAACGGTATTTCCTTCTATGACAGCGGCCGCTTTGACAAATATCCGGTCCGGACCGCAGATCTCGAATTCCGTTAATTCTCCGCCTTTTGAATGTAAGCCTTCTGCAAAGTCAAAAGAAAGCTTAATCTTTCCCCCGGCAACACTCATCGTATCATAAATGGGCCCCGATGGATACACCTCGTCAAATCCATACACATTTGCTAAAGCAAGCCTGGCCAATCTTTTGCCTGGAATTCTCTTATTCCGAGGATGAATATCTAACGAATCGCCGACATCCGTGATAATGGCCATACCGGTATTGGCGACTCGTTTTAGGGTAAGCAGTTGTGCTTCCCGGATTAACGGCCCCTTTTCGAAATGAGGAGCAAGTTGCACATAATAAAACGGTAACGGTCTTTTCCAGTCATTCCTCCAACTTTCAATCAGTGCAGGGAACAAATGCTGGTAGGCCTTAGGTCTGTCGGAGTTAGATTCTCCCTGATACCACGTAATGCCTCTTATTGTAAAAGGAACTAAAGGTGCAATCATACGGTTATAAAGAACGGTCGGGTACCTAACTGATGGATTCTGGCCGCTATTATTGGTTTCCCACTGGGCAAGTTCGGACAGTTGTTCACGAAAGTCGTATTTGGTTGTATCCTCGTTAAAAACGTGTGCTCCCATCCAGGGCTCGATTGCTGTTCCTCCATACGAAGAATGAATAATACCAACCGGACATTTCATTTTTTCAGCTAATTCCCTGGCAAAATAATAGGCAACGGCTGAAAAATTCGCTGCAAATTCCGGTTCACAATACTCCCATTTTCCTTCGATGTCTGTCTCAAGTGTGGCAGACGTATTCCGTTTGACTTGAAACATACGGATATTGGGATAAGACGCGGCTTCAACTTCCTTTTCGTAATTGAATACCCCGGTCTTCCAGCCACCTTGTAACCCAAAAGGGAATTCCATGTTGGACTGTCCCGAGCACAACCAAATCTCACCAATGAGCACCTGTTTTAGTGTAATTGTATCTTTTAGCCCGAAAATATTGATTTCATACGGCCCTCCGGCAGACGGTGTATGAATACGGGTAAACCATCGGCCGGTAGAATCAGCTGTGGATTTAACCTCGTTGGGACTCCAACTTGCACCGATGGTTATTTCCTCATAGGCCGTTGCCCAGCCCCAGAAAGCCACATGATCTTTCTGTTGAAGCACCATGCCGTCTGAAAACAAGGCCGGCAGCCGAATGTCTGCATAGGAACCAATCGGGATAAGGCAAATTAATAGGCCTACCGCACTCGATAATACTACCCTCTGTAAATTAAGTATCAATAGTTTCATAAACATCTACATTTATCATTCTACACTTTTAAACCTTATTGCTGACAGGCTCGCTCTTTGTCCATCGCCCTCCAGCATAGACACTGATATCGTATATTTTCCGGGATGGTCAAACTTTATCCAACCCATAGGATACCAGGTATAAACTGATGAAGAGTTTTGTTGATTCTGAACAAATTCCCCTTTATTATGCGCAATTTTCCATACCAGACGTCCTGAACCCGTGTAGTTCAATTCGGTTTGATAATAACCGGGCTTCAGTACTTCCACTTCCCATTCCAGCATGCTATCGGCTATCCATTTGGATGCCTGTACGGCATGTTTCCACTCCCCAAATTTCTCCATCCAGGATTTAGCTGTTTTTTCACAATTTATTGCTTTAGCAAAATCGGCATGGATGACGGTTTCTGTCTGAGGATCTATGCTTTGTACGTCATTCGCCCTGGGTGTTCCTTGGGTTGTTATTTCTATAACTGACACCAATTTTTCTGGTGCTTTTATCGGTATATCAATATCTACCCATCCATTTTGTTTAGTGAATGTCAGACGTTTACTTTTTTTGCCGTTCAGCAGTTTTATGGAAGCTATTTCAACCATTAATCCAGGCAGATACAGGTGCCCGGTTGCCGGCCACTCATAAACCAATAACGAAATTTTATTTCCCTGTACCGTTGCATCGCCCCACGGTAGGGCATGTTTCCAGGGAGACGCCCCGGCGGCATAGATGGTTTGCGGGTATTCTTTTATCCAGTTACCGGAATTGCGTAATACCATGGCTGCCTGCTCCGGGACAGTGCCATCAGGTTTTGGCCCGACATTGAGCATATAGGTGCCTCCTCTTGCAACCGTAGAAAGTGTACGGGTCAAAACCTCCTTAGCACTTTTCCAGTTCTGGTCATACCATGCATAACCCCATGCATCATTGGTAACATCTACAGATTCCCATAACCCTTCCACATTCTTCTTAGGGACTTCCATATCTCCTAAAGTGGCATAATCGCCCAGATTATGTCCTACACGTCCTGAAACGTAGGCTTCCGGCTGGTTTTTATGTACCAACTCCACCAATTGTTCCGCGTATTTTTTATCCATTCCCCCGGGTGTATCAAACCATACCAGGGTAATCGGGCCATAGTCGGTAGTGAGCTGCTGAACCTGAGGGTAACATTTCTCCCGGAAATAATCATCAAATGACTTTTTATTTCCGTGTTCGTCAGTTATCGGACCACCATGACCGCCCGGCGCTGTCCAGTCCTGATTTTGAGAATAATAAAAACCAAATCCAAGTCCGGCATCCTTACAGGCTTCAGCAAGCTCCACCATGGGGTCCCTGTTAAAAGGAGTGGCATCAACCACATTAAATTCGTGATCCTTAGAATGGAACATCGCAAACCCATCATGGTGTTTGCTGGTCACCACAATGTATTTCATACCTGCATCCTTGGCTAGTTGTGCAATGGCCTTTGCATTAAAATTTATCGGATTGAAATTTTTAGCCATCGGCATATACTCCTGGGGAGGGATATTTGCCATACTGCTGTTCATCAGCCATTCCCCGATGCCATAATACGTTTTTCCCTTCCATTGGTTGCTGAGCTCGGAAAATAATCCCCAATGAATAAACATCGCATAGTTGCCGTCCCGGAACAGTTTGCCTCTAACAGCATCAGTTCCATTACTTTTATTGGCTTTTCCGTCCCACATTTCATTCATCTCTTTTTGGCCACGCTCCTGAGCCAGGGAGATGGCTGTGGAAAGGAGAAGTAATATAATAGTTATTCTAAATTTCATTTGTATGTGCAAGAATAAAATCCACGATAGGAGCCGGATCCTCCAAGCTATGGGGATGGTGCCCTACCCCGGGCTTGGCAATCACCCGGATCTCACCTCCCAACTGCCCGTAACGCTTTTCCAGCAGATAGGTATTCTCCTCCATGGGAACCGCCTGATCTGCTTCACCGCAAACGCTCAGAATGGGGATCTGATAGTCCGCCAACGGTTCCAGGTTATCTACCGGGTTATAGCGGTAACGCAGGGCTTGCCGGTCGTTCTTAAAGCCGTAAGCGTCCTTTAATTTTTTCCAGTCTTCAGCTGAGCCGGGCCCCATACCCTTGTTCCCCGGCCAGCTTTTAAAATCGCAGACAGGGGCGTCGAGGTAAATCGAGGCCACCTGTCCGGGATGTCTTGCCGCCCAATTCAGGGCAAACAATCCTCCCCTGCTAAAACCTTCCAATACTACCTTTGGACTGAGTCCCTGTTTTCCGGTAAGAAAGCGGTAAAATTTATCCATCCGGTCCAGCGCGCGGGGCGCCCCGTACATATCGGTAACATCAATATAAGCCACGTGAAACCCTTTTGCGGCCAATACACTGTCTGCCTGGGGCTTATGGCCGAAGAATTCCGTCCTCCAGATCCAGGGGTTCCCCGGGGCAGGATTCTCCGGCGCTATCAGGATACAAGCTTTTCCTGCCAGGCTAAAATCGGCCCGGTGGAAACCCAGCCAGTCTGTAAAGGAAACTGAATCAGCGGGAAGGCCGGGAAAAATCTCTTTCATGAGCAAGCGCGGGACTTCGGTCATCGACTTAAAGGTAATCTTCCCCACGGTATTCGGCTTGCCCCGTTCCGGAGCGGATATACTCCCTTTCCACTGACCTTTCTTGTTTTTTTCGAACCTGATTTCCCGGAAAGAATATTCGCCGCGTTCATAGTTGTAGCTTACGCCATCGTCGTCGTACAGGAAATACCTGCCTGGCTTTTCGCCATAATGGCGTATCTCCAGATCGGTTTTTTCTCCTTTGGCCGGGGCATGCAGGAGCGGAGGCATCATGGGAATTATACCGCCGTCTTTTACGAAAAAGGAATCTTGTCCAGTCCAGGAGTAACCGTGATCACCTCTCCGCCGCCCACGTATTCTCCGGTGTAAAAGTCATACCACTTTCCCCGCGGCAAGATAACCTTTCTGCTTTCTTCACCTGCAAACAAGGGAGCTACCAGTAAGTATTCCCCGGCCATGTATTGATCCTTCACTTCCCGGGTGATGGCTTGGACATATGGATTCTCTTCCAGATTATTATTCTGGATCACTTTTTCGGGGGCGGCATAAAAACCTTCTTCCAGGTTCATCGCCCGAAAAGGAGGCGTGCCCTGAAAATGATATTTTGCAAATTCGCTATACCAGTAAGGCATCATGCGCATGCGCAGCAGGGCCATTTCCTTCACTTCCTCCGCTACTTCCGGAAAGGACCAGGGTTTAGTACCGCTGGCCCAGGCATTGATCATGGCCATGGGCGAAAAAACGACCGTTTGTATCCTGCGCAACCACTCTTCACCGGTCTTCGAAGCCCGTACCTCAGGGGTCCATAATACGCTTGCAAAACTGCTGTTAATAAGGCCAGTAATAAAATCCCGGTGGCTGTAATGGTCATTATAAATAACATACGGAAACCGCACACCTCCTCCGTTGGAAGCCCTTACCAACCCAAAGGTACGGGTGTTGCGGTCCCGGAACATTTCCGTCGTGTAACGCTGAACCAGCAAGCCATAGGTTTGCCGCATTTGTTCACCGCT
>DATCYD010000122.1:0-3787 GCA_036570465.1 Anseongella sp. | reverse complement strand
TTCTGAAAATGGCTTCATGGGCAGCATCGTGAACGACATTGAGAAAGATCAGAAACATGAACAGCCCCATTCCCATGTAGGAAAAGTACACGCCACTTCTGCTCTCCACATTGAAAAGCAGATTAAAATAGATCAGGAAATAAGCGGTTAAATCTGGCCTTTACCTGGTTTCTTGAGCTATTTGGCACCAATAACCGGTTGTGGCGAACACGTCACCTGGATTCACATCATATTTATCCAAACATATTTGGCTGGGACGTGGATATTAAACAGTCACCGCTGGTGCGCATTGCCGATAACAGTCCTTATCTGGGTTTTCACCGGTTTCAACACTTTTACATGCCGTTTGTTTATTTTGCATATACACTTAATTGGCTGTTTTACAGGGATTTTAAAGATATTACAGAAAACAGACTTGGGCCAAAAGTGAACGTGAAATATCCCTGGTATCAGGTGGCAGGAATGATTCTGGCGAAAGTAATCTATATCATTTACATACTTGTGCTGCCAGTTATGCTGCTGCCTATAGGGTTCGGGACCATCTTCCTGGCGTTCCTTCTGATGCATTTTACCACCAGTTTCGTGACTATTTTTGCGCTTGTTTCTTCCCATGTGGGAGAAAACGCAGTGTTTCCCCAACCCGATGAGGAAGGCAGATTGCCGCATACCTGGGCCGAACATCAGCTGATCACTACCGCTGACTATGCCGCTGATAATCGCGTGGTCACCTTTTTGCTGGGTGGTTTTAATCTGCATGTGATCCATCACTTGTTTCCCAATGTGTCGCACGTGCACTATCCGGCGCTGACGAAAATCTTAAAGAATACAGCGGAAGAGTTTAATCTTAACTATCGCTCCTTCTCTCTGGGAGAAGCCCTGATGTCGCATTGGAGGTTGCTCAGGCGAAACAGTTTCAGGGAGAACATGGCTCTGCTGGATGAGGCCTGACCTGATTATTCTTCGGCGACTGCGCCGCCTTTGTATAATTGTTTCAGATAGGTGAGGGATGGGGAGGGAATGACTTCTCCCAAACCCAGCCGGTCCCAGATCTGGTCTATATGTTCGATGGTTTCGGGCCGGGAAGCCAGAATATTAGGCCAGTCCCGTTCAAAACCATCATGCTCTTTGGTTTTACGTGTTCCGTCGAGCCCGATATGTGATACATGCCTGGCATCTGAGGCCTTGATAATAAAGCCGTCCCGCCGGGGATCCACATTGTTGGAAAACCGCCAGACAGCATCTGCAATGTTGCTTATATCAACGGTGTGTTCCAGATAGATGATGACCTTCACATCACGGAACGATTCATGTTCAACCAGCTTTCGGTTTAATTCTTCTACCTGGCCTTTGCGCTCTTTCTTTACCGAAATAAATACCAGGGAAACGCCATATTTCAGCAGGCTGTCGTTCACATCCGTGATTTCGGGAAAAAGGGCGCTGAGTTCGGTTTTGCTGATCGCTGCGAAAAGCTGCGTCAGAGGCTTTTCACCGCTGACACGTCGTTCCTCTTCCAACTTACGGGTAGCGTCAATGCCCATTTTTCCGCCAAATGAAGGTTTGGAACAGGCATGATCAAGGATATCCATCGGGCCCTGGGTGAAGAGAATATCTGTTTCCGGATCCACATGGGCTGAAATATGCCTGGCTATAGCCAGGTTATCGTGAATATTTACATCGCCGTCAACAATGATCATCATTTTGGTGAACATCATCTGACCGGCACCCCATAAGGAGTTCATCACTTTTAACGCCTGTCCGGGATATTCTTTCTTTATTTTGACAATCACCAGATTGTGAAAGACTCCTTCCATCGGCAGTACCATATCCATGATCTCAGGAACCATGGTCATCTTGATGGGTGCGAGAAAGATCCGTTCAGTTGCTTTACCAATCCAGGCGTCTTCCTGCGGGGGGATGCCTACAATGGTAGCCGGATAAACTGCTTTCTTTTTATGCGTAATGCAGGTAATGTGGAATTTCGGGTAATAGTCGGCGAGGGAATAATAACCGGTATGGTCTCCGAAGGGGCCTTCCAGAATGTGTTCTTCTTCCGGATCTATGTAACCTTCAATAATAATATCTGCATCAGCCGGCACTTGCACGTCCTGGGTTAGGCATTGCACCAGTTCTACCCGTTGCTTGCGGAGGAATCCGGCCAGCATGTATTCGTCAATATTATCGGGAAGGGGGGCTGTAGAACAGTAGGTATAAACCGGATCGCCTCCAAGTGCAACGGCCACCGGCATTTTCTGTCCCAGTTTTTTATACTCATTAAAATGCCGGGCGGATACCTTGTGCTTGTGCCAATGCATGGCCGTTAATTTCGGGCCGAATACCTGCATGCGATACATGCCTACATTGCGGATTCCTGTACGCGGGTCTTTGGTATGAATAACAGGAAGCGTTACAAAGGGGCCTCCGTCTTCCGGCCAGCAGGTCAACACCGGGAAACGGGTAATGTCAGGGTCTTTCATAACTACTTCCTGGCAGGCTCCCTTGCCGGAAATGACCTTTGGCATCCAGGAAGCAATTCGTCCCAGTCTGGGAAGCATTTTGAGTTTGTCCAGGCTCCCATCCCGCGGTCCTGTCCGTTCCTTAAACAAGTATTCAATCTCTCGGGTAATGTCGTCCATATTCCTGACACCAAGCGCCAGGCACATGCGTTTGTAATTTCCCATTGAATTAATCAGTAATGGAAAATCGGTTCCGTTGTTTTCAAACAGAAGGGCAGGACCATATTTCTTCGAAACCCGGTCGGTGACTTCAGTGATCTCCAGATTGGGGTCGACGAATTCTTTAATCCGTACCAGCTCACCCTTTTCTTCGAGGGTGTCTATAAAATGTTGAAGATTTTTGTATGCCATGAATCAGAAACGGGTGCCTACCGTAAGCATGATCCCTATTTTATTAAGGTCCACGTCTGCAACGGGAGTTACATCGCCGGCTATATAAGGTGACTGTGTCGTGTTATACTGATTATAAATTGCAGCCAGGTCCAAATATACATTGTTGTACCTGTATCCAAGGCCACCGGTGAAATAGCTTCTGGAAAAATCTCCTTCGGTGCTGCTGTATGGACTCCCAAAATAACCATATCCCAAACGCAGGCTAACCATGTCTAGTTTGTATTCCCCGCCCACCCTGAAATTAACAGCGTTTGTAAACCGCTCGGATACACGTTGATTAATGTCGGCATTGAAATCCCTGAATTCGCTGTCAAAGTCAATACGTGAATAATCCACGAATTCCACATCTGCAGCAAGAAAACCTTGATCGCCAAAGAATTTTGCCAGTCCGGCATTGATTTTCAGCGGAGTGCGTACATCATAATCAAAAGTTCCTTCTACGCTTGAACTGTAAGACTGTCCGTTACTTTCAAGCGTAGATATCTCATCATAATTGTCTTCTTCGATCTTGATGAAAGTGGGTGTTTGAATACTGGCTCCAATCCGGATGTCTCTTACCGGAAGGTAAATAGCTCCTATTTTTGCATTGAATCCGGTTCCCCGTTGTTCGTATTCCCTGATGTAATCAAACGAAGTGATGTTAAATGGGTAAGATGGATCATTTATTTCGTATTCCGAATAAAAGGAAGTGATTTCCTGACGCACGTTCACATAGGTAAGGGCTGCTCCGAGAAAAAGCTGGTTTCCAAAATTTCCGCCCAGGGTAATGCTCGTTTCCGCAGTCCCCCCCTTGCTTTTTACTTCCCTGAATTGTTGCATGCCTCCGAATTCGCTCAAGCCAATAAAGGTGGGTTCGCCACCAAAAACGGCTGAGTCAATGA
>DATCYD010000121.1:0-17649 GCA_036570465.1 Anseongella sp. | reverse complement strand
ACAT
Organism: Anseongella sp.; assembly: GCA_036570465.1. Classification (GTDB taxonomy): domain Bacteria; phylum Bacteroidota; class Bacteroidia; order Sphingobacteriales; family Sphingobacteriaceae; genus Anseongella. The sequence goes on along the minus strand of DATCYD010000121.1, from coordinate 17,645 downwards.
CGGCTCCCAAATCCTGGGGAATGGTAATTCTCATGAATTCTCTGTCGTCCATAGAATTGGTAGGAGCAAACCGGATCCAGTCGGAAAAGAAAATATTGGAAGAGCCCGGTTCACCACGAGGGCCGGCGGGTCCGGTGGCGCCTCTCGGGCCGGTGGCGCCGCGGGGACCTGCAGCACCGCGGGGGCCGGTGGCGCCTCTGGGGCCGGTATCTCCCGAATCGCCCTTATCACCTTTGGGACCGGCCGCCCCTTGTTCTCCCTGAGGTCCGCTGGGGCCGGCAGGGCCTTCCTTCTCGCAGGCAGTGAATGCAATCGCCAGTAAAACAGTCAGCAATGTGCATAGTTGTCTAAAGCGTTTCATACGTCTATCATTTATTGGTTTATCAATTAATTTAAATTATCGTTTAACAAACTCTACTCTCCGATTCTTCGCCTTGCCTTCGGACGTGTCATTGCCGGCCACCGGAACCGATTCGCCTTTGCCGCCTGTTACCATTCGCTCTGCTGCAATACCAAATTCACTCGTCAAAGCTGCTTTTACCGAAGCGGCCCGGTCCTGGGACAGTTTCAGGTTAAGTTCTTCGGAGCCATCAGCATCGGTATGACCGATTATCTGCACCTTCACACCGGGGTTTTGCTGCACGCTGAGACCAACGGCTGCGGCTGTATTCCCTGTATCTTTCGCCGTTTCCAGACCCGCATTTTTCCCGTCTTTGCCACTTTGGTCATCTCCGGCAGCGCCAGGGCCTTCCTTTTCACCGTCTTTCCCTTCAGCGGCATCTTCCACCTTATCCAGACCCTTATCCACAGCCTCGTCGGTTTTCCGTTCAACGCGTTCTTCCACTTTCCTTTTTACCCGTTTTCCCAGTCTTTTAAGTATCTGCCCTTCTGCAACTACACCTGCAAAGAGCAGCAGCGCCAGTGTAAGTCCCAATGATTTCATACCCCCTCCGTGCTAATTCTTATTGAATACCAGAACGTAATCGGATTCGGTCGGTTGTAATTTCAATTGATTGGCCGTAATGGAAGTAATATTGAAGGACGCAAGTTCGTCGTCATCGGATGACTGAAAGATTAACACCTTGGTTTCCTCATCAAGAATATATGTTCCGGTTACTTGACTAAGCAGGCATTCATCTGTAGCACTGAGCGCGTAATTGTTTAGAATAAAGTTTCTCTCCGCATCAAATACGAACGATGTATTCTTAACACAATCCGTGATTGCTTCGCTTGTTCCGTCAACTATTTTTTCGTGAATGTGCCATTCGCCTGTCAGCCGCTCGAACATCGTTGGTTCCGGAGCAGGATCATCCTTTTGGCAAGCTTGTCCAATAAGAAGACACAGGGTCAATACAGCAGGTAAGTACTTTTTCATTTTTGCGTTGTTAAATAAGAATTTTGTCCTTACTCAAAGTTCACCTCGGTTTTGTAGATATAATTGTAAAAATGAGACATTTTTGCGTCAGCCGGTCCGGCCGGTCGAGACCGGCCGGGCCGGGAGCGCCAGGGACATACAACGCATAAAATGCCGCCTCGAGCTCCACGGACATTGCGGCAGGATGTTCCATCAATATATGCCCTCTTCAAGTCACCGTTGTACGGTGTCCTCCTTTTTCCCGAACGTATAGCCCAGGGAGAATTTTGCAGTTTTCTTCAGCGTAAAACGGCTTCCCGTAGGCACCAGGTAAGAAAAATCGAAACTCAGATCTTTTACTTTCAGACCTGCACCAATGGCAAAATGCTGGCGATTACCTTTTTGGGGATCTTCATAAAAATAGCCCGCCCGGAAGAACACTTGCTGGTAATAAGAATATTCCATGCCGGCGGCCAGGCTAAATTCACTCAATTCTTCCCGGAAGCCGCCCGGCGCATCGAACAGCGAGCCCAGCAATGCCGACGCCACGCTCCTGTCCGGATCTTTCCCCGCCGCAATGCTGCCGTCTGCATTGTACCGGGGCGGCGTTGGGACCATCAGCTTGTTGATATCCAGCAGCAGGGTCAGCCGGTTGTCAGGATCGGCATAGAACGAGTAGCCCCCTCCAAGACGAAGGTTCATCGGCAGGAAGGTCTTTTCATTGCCTGTATATTGCAGCTTGGTACCGATATTACTAAGGCTGATACCCCAGGCAATGCGCTTGTCATACGTTCCTTGCTCAATATCCCGATCGTAATAGACCGCGATGTCCGCTGCCGCCGCACTGGCAGCCTGCTGCTCCAGGCCGTTGTAATTGCCCGAGCCCAGATCGCTGTGTATAAAACGGCCTGTCAGGCCCATAGAAAAATGTTCTCCTAGTTTCCGCGCGTAGCTCCCGTCAATGGAAAACTCATTCGCTTTGTAATTCTGAAGCAGGCTGCCGCTGTTATCCCGAAACTCAATCGTTCCCAGACTCAGATACCTGACAGACATGCCCAGCGCTTCTCTCGCGTTCATATGGCGATAGGCCGAAATATATCCGAAATCGGCGTCGTTAACCAGCTGCCTCATCCAGGGCGTATAGGAAAGGCTCAACCCGGCGGGCGCTCCAAATAATATCTTGGCCGCATTGGCATGAAGCGAAGTAGCGTCCGCTGTAAGGCCGGTGGATGCATCTGCTACGCCTCCCGACCGCGCATCCGGACCAATCAGCAGGAAAGGAACCCCGGAGCTTACCGCTTTATCCTGTGCCTGCAAATCCAGGAAACTCATCAACAGGAACGTTCCCGCCAGGAAAAATGGGTTTAGTCGTTTCATTCTTACTGGATTACTAATTTCTGTGTATAGGTCTTATACTTTACCTTAAGCACCACGTAATACATTCCTGCGGCATAGCCGGATACCGGAAGCAGGCGCGTGATCTTCCCTGCCAGCATGTCCACCGCCTCGTTGTTCATCACCTGCCCGGCATTATTGATCAGCAACACGTTCACACGGGCATCATCCAGGAGGTCAAATTCCAGCCACGCTTCGCTGGAAGCCGGATTAGGGTACACAATAAAGTCAACAATGCGGGGATCGGTAGGCGGCAGATCGAGAGAAGTCACTTCAGGCTGCTGGAAACCCTGGCTCAGCAGTGCCCGGGCCCCTTGTACGGTCAGTATCACCGCCTCCCCCAGCGTGGACTGCACGATCGTATTGCCGATCACGTTGTTGATCCCCACGGAAGCCACCAGCTGACGCTCGATGATCGCTTCCTGGGCAACGGCCGCAACCGGCGCAAGTAGAAAAATTGCCGTGTATATTTTTTTCATTGTTTTTGTGATTAAAAGCGTTCTTGGCCCGATGTGGGTGACCCGCTCAGGCTGGCGTTTGTAATTCCAGCGGGTGATCTCCAGTTGCATCAGCATTTCAAGTAATTCCTGACCGTCCAGGCTTTGGAAATTCTCTTATGTATTGCGGTCGGACGTATTCGTCCAAATACCCCCAGCGGTTAAATATGCCCAATTACCATTACTGGGTGTTGTTCCCACGGCCAATGCTATCAATCCACCAACGGCGGTATTTTCAACTCCGGTGGTGTTATTCGCCAAGGCACTCACGCCGGCAGCGGCGCCAGGGGGCTGAAAGCTATTGCCTCCATTCAAGTCAATACCCACTTTCAGGTACAAATCTGCGGAGGAAAAATCAATGGCGGTAAATGTGCCGGTAACGGAACTCCCGCGCCCCACAATATGCGTGATGGTACCATCCGTATTTCGCACAACTGCCTGGTGATTAAAGCTGGTAAGACCGTCCTGTGCCAGGAGTTTCGCGGGCAATGTTAGCGTCAGAAAACCAATTAAGTAAAACAACTTCTTCATATTTGTCCGGTTTTGTCTTTATCTGGTCTTGTTCGATCAGAAGATCATCTCCCGCTTTCCCCGGAAGCCCCGGCCAGGACCACAGGCGCCGCGGGCAGCCCTTCTGCTATCAGGGTTTCAATACGTTCCATTTTCGCGCTCAGCTTATCCAGGCGGGCCTTCAGCAGGTCGATTTCTTCTATCCGTTCATCGAGCTCCTGGTTTTTTTGAGCCAGCTCCCGGTCCTTTTTGATCAGCTCCTGGATGGCCCTCAATGCAATTCCGGAAGGATCCAGGCTGGAAATGTGCTTGTTGCTGTTACCGGTTTTGAACAGACGATAAAAATCCTGTGCCACCGGCCCGATATGGGTGACGGATGATGGCTGGCTTTTATAGTTCCAGCGGGTGATTTCCAGCTGCAGCAATTTTTCCAGGAGGTTGCTGCCATCTATTTCGGTGAAATTTTCCTTCTTATTCCTGTCGGAAGTATTGGTCCACACACCGCCTTCGGTCAGGAAAGCGCCGTTGCCGTTGCTGGCGTTGCTTCCTACTACCAGGGCCTGCCCCGCGGCCGTATTGGCCCCGAAGCCCCAGTCGGTAACGTTATCGTTGCCAAAACGCATGGCATTGGAAGCAGGCACGATGGCACCGTACCCTATAGCAGTGGCATTGCCAAGGCCGTCGGATGCCACATCGGACTCAGTTCCCAAAGCGGTATTGGCGCTACCTGTTGCATTGGTTGAAAGCGCAATCCTGCCAACAGCAACATTTTTTGCGCCTGTTGTATTATTTGTTAAGGCGGCAGAGCCAATTGCAGTGTTCGTTCCACCGGTTGTATTGTCGGCCAATGCCGACTCCCCAATAGCTGTATTATTTCCACCAGAGGTGTTAACATTTAATGAAAGTCGCCCTACTGCGGTATTGTAGGAGCCTTCCGTATTTACAAGCATTGACGAATACCCTATTGCTGTGTTAGCCTCTCCGGTTCTGTTTGACGAAAGTGCTACAACCCCGACAGCAGTGTTCATATTTCCCGATAAATTTTTCTCCAGGGCTTGCATACCTATTGCCGTATTCGAATTGCCCCCATGACTCAACCGCATGGCAGATCGCCCAACAGCCGTGTTTCCATTTCCATCGGTATTTGCCGCTAAAGCTGATGAACCAACCGCTGTATTACTAGTGCCAGTGGTATTATCGCTTAAACCCATATGCCCAAGAGCAGTATTGCTGGCACCGTCGATATTTAGCCCAAGTGCGTTTGTGCCAACCGCAACATTGTATATGCCGGTAGTATTGCTGTTCAATGCGGCCGCACCAATTGCCACATTTGAGAAGCCATCAGTATTATCCTGCAAGGCACCGGAACCAAAAGCAGAGTTATTTGTGCCGCTTGTCACGTTTCCCAGGGTATTCAGCCCCCAAGAGGTGTTATTATCGCCCGTTGCCGAAATAGTACCCGAAGGCAGATTGTTCACCCTTACTTTAAAAGGCTGCGCATCAGTAGTTCCGATAAAATCCGTAGCCGGATTCGTCCCTGAATTACCTGTCAGCGCCCAACCGGCACCACCGCCTCCACCACCGCCACCGGCGGAAATATTAGTCCAGGCAGTTCCATTATAAAACCAGAAGGAGTTTACATCGGTATCATATACCAGCAGCCCTGTAGCAGGCGAAGAGATGGCGCTGCGCTGCGCGGACGTCATTCGCGGCACCAACATTCCCCTTTCGGTGGAAGTAAGGTCCAAAACGGCACTGGCATCAGGCGTAGTGGTGCCGATGCCCACGTTCACCGAGGCAGTAGCCCCGTTTACGCCATTGATGCTGCCCAGTACCATGGAATTGCTTTGGCCTGCTTCTGCCCGGGCGCCAATTGCGATGGCATTGTTCAGATCTCCTGCAGCCACATCCGAACGGTTACCAATACCAACATTATTGCTTCCTGTAATGTTACCGTCAAGCGCCCTCTCGCCGAATGCGGAGTTTAGGCTTCCGGTACTATTGTACGTAAGGGCGGATACTCCAAAAGCGGAATTGCTGTTTCCGACGCTATTTTCATAAAGCGCATATCGTCCAAAAGCGGAGTTATCATCTCCCGTGGTGTTGGAGCGAAGAGCGACACCCCCAAATGCGGAATTCGATAACCCCTCGGTATTGTAGTGAAGAGCAGATGGGCCAAAAGCAGAATTAGAATCGCCCCCCTCATTCAGGTAAAGAGCATATTTGCCAAAAGCAGAATTGTAATTTCCACCGGTATTATAAAAAAGCGCCGCATACCCGGCAGCGGTATTATCACCTCCCGTGGTGTTGTTATAAAGAGCCGATCGTCCAAGAGCGGTGTTATTATTTCCGGTGGTGTTCTGATTAAGGGCGGTGGCTCCAAAAGCGGCATTATACTCGCCCGTGGTAAGTGCTTCCAGTGATTGCTCACCCAAAGCGGTATTGAAGGGCGCCCCGGAACTGATCAGCCCGGCAGCAGCATTATTTACTTTAAATCGCAAAGGCTGATCATCGGTGGTACCGATAAAATCCGTAGCAGGATTGGTGCCCGCATTGCCGGTCAGCGCCCAGCCAGCGGTTCCGCCGCCACCACCGCCACCGGCGGCAGCTATATCCACCCAGGTGGTTCCGTCAAAGTACCAAAAGCTGTTCGCATCGGTATCATATACCAGTAATCCGGTAGCCGGTCCGGATATACCCGTACGCTCGCTTGTACTAAGACGCGGGATCAAAATACCCCGATGGTCGGATGTGAGGTCAAGCACAGCGGTAGGGTCGGGCATGGTGGTGCCGATGCCCACGTTGGCCGACACGGTAGCGCCGTTTACGCCGTTTATACTTCCCAGCACCACGGCATTGCTTTGGCCTGCCTGGGCGCGGGCGCCAACTGCCGTTGCATTGTTCAGATCGGCCATGCCCATATTGGCCTGATAACCGAACGCTGAATTATAATCCCCGGATTCATTCATAGCCAGGGTTCCCACACCGGCCGCTGTATTATACGCGCCTTCTGTATTATTCTGGAGGGCGTTTACTCCGGTTGCTGTATTATTACTTCCGGTCGAGTTGGTCAGCAATGCCTGCCAGCCCATCGCCGTGTTGCTGCCACCGGTGGTGGTGGAAGCCAGAGTTTTGTAACCCAGGGCGGTGCTTCCGGTAGAAGTAATCAGACCGGACGGCTCGTTGTTTACCCGGAAATTCAATGCATTGTTATCAGTTGTACCGATAAAATTGCCAAGTGGATCGGTACCGGCATTGCCTGTCAGGGCCCAGCCGGGACCACCGCCACCACCCCCGGAATTTTCATCATCGGCGGGCAGCCAGGAAGTACCGTCCCATTTCAGCACCTGGCCGGCAGCGGCGCCCTGTTGTGCCAGGGATAGTGGATTAGCAGCAGTGCCATCGCCATTCAGGGTGGCATCGGTGATGGCCAGCTGAATGCCCCAATCATCTCCGGCAGGCGCGGGCAGCGTAGCCGGCGTCCAATTGGCGCCATCGAACTGCAGCACCTGGCCGTTTGCCGGGGCAGCGGCAGTTACCGGGGTCCCCTGGATACCACTTACACTGGGATTGGGGTAATTGCCATCAAGGTCTCCCCCGGCTGCCCCGGTAAGACTGGCATCAGCACCCGCCGGACCGGCGGGGCCCGCGGGGCCGGCAGGGCCCGGAGGACCTTCCGCTCCGGCTGGGCCGGGGGGGCCTTCCGGACCGGCAATACCCTGGGGGCCGGCTGGACCCGGAGGACCCGTAGCCCCCGGAGGACCCGGCGTTCCGTTGGCCGCGAATAACGCATAAGGCACCGCTACCAGTTCAGCGGCGCCAAGGGGCTGAAAGCTATTGCCTCCATTCAAGTCAATACCCACTTTCAGGTATAAATCTGCGGAGGAAAAATCAATGCCGGTAAATGTGCCGGTAACGGAACTCCCGCGCCCCACAATATGCGTGATCAATCCCAATTGATTGGTTGTAAGGGCCTGAGTTTCCACATATACTTCCGGGCCGCTCGCCGAACCTTTTAAAATACTGAATCGCAGGTTTACGTGTTGCCCCGACACTACGGTGCCATCCGTATTTCGCACAACTGCCTGGTAATTAAAGCCGGTGAGACCGTCCTGCGCCAGGAGTTTCGCGGGCAATGTTAGCGTCAGAAAACCAATTAAGTAAAACAACTTCTTCATATTTGTCCGGTTTTGTCTTTATCTGGTTCTGTTCGATCAGGGGATAAAGTTCAGTGAGAGCAAAAAGAAAAAATTGTAAAAATGAGACATTTTCGTTAGGTTAGTAATAATAAGCCAATTGTATGTAACATGTTGTTTTACCAAAGCTATCTCCCTTCGATACGTTTAAGCAGTCTTGTTGCCCGCTATATGATCATAAGTGATGACAGGAAGCATCAGGAATGGCAGCAAATGGAGGTTGCGCCAACCGGCCTGCCGGGACTGGGTTTTTCATACGGAGAAAATTTCAGGTACCACATCTCCCCGGGAGAGCAGCACGAAATATCCTGCAGCAATGTAATTGGCATTCATAACTGTGCTTACACAGCCAGCTGGAAATATGCGATTGATTTCTTTGTGATCGTCTTTAAACCCGTCGGGTTATACCAGTTGCTTCGAACAGACATGGGCGAACTGAAAAATAATCTTACCAACTTTCGCTTGCTTGGACTGAAAGAATCGGAGTGGATCTGTGAAAACCTGCGCAAGCTGCCTGTCAACAAGCATAAAATCACATTTATAGAAAACTGGCTTGAAAAGAAACTTGCAGGAACAACACCGGTCGCCGGAATTACCAGGGAGTTTGCACAAAAAATTATTGAAAGGAAGGGAGCTGTCGTAATCGGAGACTTGTCAGGCGAATTACATGTTAACAGAAAGTATCTTGAAAGGCATTTTAATCTCGAATTAGGGTTAAGTCCCAAGGAATTTGCGGATATCATCCGGTTCAATTACGTGGACATGCTTTTGCAGCGGGAAACGGTTTCCTGGAAAGAGTTGACTTACCTTGGCAAATTTCACGACCAGTCTCACCTGATCAAGCATTTCAACAAGATTACCGGCCTGACGCCCAGCGCCTTTAAACAACTGTCAGACCATCGGCCCGAAGCAAAGTTCATTAAAAAGCATAACGTGTACGACCTGATCCTGAATAGTTCCCCAGTCCCGATATCTTAAACAAACGAAATATCAGCCGCCCGCCGTCGGGCGCCGAAGCAGATTATTGAGATTTTCCCAGAAGAAAAGCTGCAAGCCGTCCTTGCCCTGCAGCAGGATCATACGCGCTTCCTGGTAATCCATTACAAATACATCTTCAGGTTTAAAGCTTTTGATTACTTCACCGAAAATACGGTCTTTGGAAAGCTGTCCGTATAGCTCCTTTTCTATTGGGGCGATCTTATCCAGGTGGTGTGCCAGCAGGGAGTCGAGCGCTCTGATTGAAAAGGCACCGTCCCCTTTTTGGTCAATATTCCCGTTAAGGATATTTTCTACCATCGCTTCCTGCATATCTTCCACCTCATCCCTGAACGGATAAACGAGCATTTTCAGCTTTGGAATATCCTTATTTTCAGCCGCTGCACGGAGTTCGGTAAAAAAGACACTAAATTCCGGTGTCTCCGGGACCCGGACTGAAGCTGGCAGAACCAGGAATAAACAGATTATGATACTTGACATTTGCGGCGCTGTTATTTGCTAGTGTGGTGAATACTATCACTAATGTCGGCCAAAGCAGCAAAAAAAAAATGTAAAAATGAGACAATATTCCTTAGTTTAGTATATAAATTCTTTTTATAGAACGTGTTTTACCAAAGCTATTTGCCCTCATTTCGGTTCCGTCAGCTGATTGCTAGGTATATGGTGGTCGTTGATGACACGAAATATACAAACTGGCAAAAAATGGGTGTTGTCCCCAATGGCCTTCCCGGTCTGGGTTTCTCATTCGCAGAAAACTTCCATTATTCTGCCGCTTCTGAGCCAATGAAGGAAATATCTTTTGCAAATGTTATTGGCATTCATACCAGCCCTTATACGACTACCTGGAAAAATCCTATGCAATTATTTGTTATCGTTTTTAAGCCTCTTGGGCTATACCAATTGCTGCAGCAGGATATGGGCGCGCTGAAAAACAACCTTACCAATTTTAACTTGTTGGGTTTGAATGAATCGGAAGCCATTTGTGAAAAATTGTCCCGCTTGCCCGTACATGAAGACAAAATTGCTTATATGGAAGCATGGCTGGAAGGCAAATTCAGTGGAAAGGACCTGATGCCAACCGTAACCGGACATATAACCGATCTGATAATTGAAAGAAAAGGAATGGTCTCTATTGTCAGCCTCGCTGCTGAATTGCGTATCAATAAAAAGTATATCGAAAGACATTTCAACGAGCAAATGGGGTTAAGCCCCAAAGAATACGCGGAAATCATACGTTTCAACTACCTGAATACATTGATGCTTCGGGAAACCATTTCCGCCAGCGAGCTTGCTTATGTTGGAGATTTTTATGACCACTCGCACCTCATCAAGCATTTTCAAAGGATGACGGGTCTTACCCCGAAAGTGTTTAAAGAGAATGCAAGCCGGCGCCCTGAAGCAATGTTCCTTCTAAAGCACAATATTTATGAGCTTATTTCAGGTATTGAAGACCATGCCAGCCATGCGGTATGAATGAGGCTGCTTCATTATAGTTTCACAAACTCCACGCGCCTGTTTTGTGCTTTACCTTCGGGGCTGTCGTTATCGCTTACCGGGGATGACTCCCCTTTTCCTCCCGGCTCCATTCGTTCGGGCGCGATACCAAATTCTTTGGCCAATACCGCTTTTACAGAAGCGGCGCGATCCTTCGATAACTTAAGATTCAGCTCTTCGGAGCCATCCGAATCGGTATGCCCTATTATCTGCACATTTACATCCGGGTTTTCCTGCAATACGGCCGCAATTTCCTTCAGCACTCCATGGGATTCGGGACGAACCCTGGCCGAACTAACGTCGAAGAGAATACCCGTGGTACTCCATTTCCCTTCCGTGATCAGCTTGCTTCTTTCATCTTGTCCTGTTTCGGCAATGCGCAGGTTGGCGATATAGAATGCTTCCTTTGGGGCAGGTATGAGCTCTCCGGCGCGGAAATGAAAATTATTCCGGAGAGTGGCGGGTTCAAAGGCGCGCGGAAGATCAAACAATTTCTCATGATCCAGATAAAGGCGTATCCGCTGTTTATTTACGCTGATACTTACCCTTACGGGGTGGCCGGCGGCCGTATTCGTGAAATATTCCTTATTTGTTTCCCGTCCGGAATAAAGACTGGTGCTATAACCGGCTTTGTCCAGGAAATGATCAATCCGAAAATAAAATAATCCCTTGTTTCTTAACCCGTCTTTAGCCGGGTTCGCGTTTTCTGAAAATCCGAAAATTACCGGAGGCCGGCTAACGCCTGCCGGGTAAAAGAGATCGAATTCAATTGTGAAATTTTCCGGGAGCGCAGTTCCGGTTTCAGGGAAACTCGTTGTATTATCAGGAATCTTCAGCCACTTCCCCGCTTGCCCGCTAAGGCTGACCACCTCTCCTGAACCATTTGTATTCCAACGGGCCGGAAAGTCACCCGTATTGTCAACCGAAAAATCCTCGTAAAATAATACACGCTCGCCGGGAATAAAATCAAATTTCGAGTAAACACGAAAGCCTTTCTGTTCGCCGGCAGGCTTGTCTGCTGTTTCGGCGGTGGCCGCCTCTGACTCCTTATCTGACCCGGCTTTTCCGGATTTACCAGATTCGCCTGCGGCCCCTTCCCCCTCCACTGCATCTTCCGCAGCATCCTCGACCTTATCCAGGCCTTTATCCATGGCCGCATCGGTTTTCCGTTCAATCCTTTCCTCTACCTTCCGCTTCACCTTTTTTTCCAATCTTTCCAGAATCTGAGCATGGGCAGCGCTGCTGCCCGCAAAGGCAAATAACAGCGCAAAGACAATATATTTCATAACATGCTATTTTTTCTGTCAATCAGCGCATCTCCTCCAGCGCCGTTACTACTTCGTCGTAGTTGTTCAGGTTAACACTGCTTGTAAGAGCGCCATCAAATGATCTAACGCTGATGTAGTACACCAATACTACCCCCTTGCTTAAGAAATCGGTAGTGAGCATTGATTCTGTTACGCGCAGTTGTTTATAATCCGGTTGATTATTATAATTCCAGCTGGCCGGGAACCAGTTAGAGTACAGCACATTCGCTGTGCCAGGATCTCCTTTCCCGCCGGCTGCGCCCGGCTCTCCGTTTGTATCCCTTCCTTTTCACAAGATGTAAAGGCGAATACAAGGAACAATGCGAAAACGATCGTTTTTGATGTAAACAAACTCATTGCGTTTAGATGTTAATCTTTAAGATTCAGTAATTGCTTTGCCTCGGCATAGCTGATCCGGTCCCAGTCGATATCGGCCGCCCGGCCTCTTCCAGACACCTCGATCCCTGCGGGAATCAGCACATACCGAAATTCATTTCCCCTTACCCCCGAATAATCATACTCTGTAAGCGTTGACCCGTCGGTACTGTGTATGCGGATCAATATGGAATTGATAGTAGCCACCCCAAATGAGCCTCCTGACCACGTATAATCAACATTTGCGTAATTATAAGGGAACATATTATGCTGTCCGTTTCCGAAATTTTTTCCATAGAGGATCAATACACCTCCATCGGAAAGAAAATCCGCGATATGCTCCGCATCTACAAGTTCAAGCACATTAGCCGGGAACGTATATTTCATTGTTTTGGTAGTATTTGAATTCGGCGTGGAATTGATATCATAATCAATCCAGGCAGAAGAAACTACATTGGCTGTCCCCGGATCACCTTTGTCTCCCTTGTCCCCTTTTGGTCCCCTTTCACCCCGGGGCCCGGCAGCGCCCGCCGCACCTCGGGGCCCGGTGGCGCCGGCTTCTCCTCTGGGACCCGCAGCACCGGGGTCGCCCTTATCTCCCTTTACGCCGGCTGTGCCCTGTTCGCCCTGCGGCCCAACCGGCCCTTCCTTTTCACAGGCAGTAAATGCAATTGCCATCATGATAGACAGCATTAATGTAATTGGTCTACGTTGTTTCATTTTATTTTGATTAAAACTTTTCGGCCAGGACGACGCTTCCCGAAAGATTTCCACTTTCATCGTAGCTCTCACCCTTTACCATTCCGGTCCCCTTTGCATACCATTGAACTGTTGAAGTGCCCATCTCTCTTCCCTCCATTTTCATGCTGATGCGAAGACTCGCTTCAGGTATTGCATCTCCCACACTAACATCTGCCGGCATTATCAGGTTGTCGCTTTCTATTTTCGGTTCCATATGTCGGTTTTTTACTATAACTCAGAATCAAAAGTCTGACTTCCCCGGCAAAAAAAATTGTAAAACTGAGACATTTTATTCGCCGGATATTTTTGCTAAATTCGATGGGGCTAACAACAGTGGCACCACTAAATGAACCTTGCCGTATGTTTTTGGATAGTTTTGCTCCTTCCGAAATTTTAAAGGATATCGTTGGCTGCTATATGCATATTGAATCGGGCGCCGGCGAGACGCAATGGCAAAAAGATGTCCAAATGCCCGCGGGGCTTAGCTGTATCGGCTTTACTTACGGAGACCGAACTAAATACGAAGCCGGCAGCGGGGGCCTCAGGAAAATTCCCGCTTGTGCAATATTGGGGCAGCACGATGTCCCTTATACCATATTCTATAAAAGCTACCGGAAAGAATTTCTGATTATCCTGAAACCGGCCGGTTTATACAAACTGTTAAAAAGCAATATCGGGGAATTGAAAAACGAAATGACGGACGCTTCAGCCAGCATATTGTCAAGCGCGGATACCATCGCAGATCAGCTATCCTGTGCGGCCGATATTTACGAGAGAATAGCTATCGTAGAAAAGTGGTTATTAAAAATCCTTTCACGTAATTTCTCGAAAACCGGCCTTACAGATTATATTCTGGAAGAAATACTTTCGAGAAAAGGCATATTATCAATCAGTAAGCTGGCTGAAGAGCTAAAGATAAACAAGAAACAAATTGAAAGGCTGCTTATTGAACAACTTGGCCTTTCACCGAAAAAATTTGCAGAGATCGTACGGTTTAATTATCTAAACAAACTGCTCCTGAATACCCCCTGCCCTGACATGAAAGACCTGGTTTACCTTGGTGATTTTTATGACCAGGCTCACCTGAATAAGCATATTGCAAAAATAACCGGTGTAAGTCCGGGAAAATACATTCAGTTCCTGCATGCCTCTGAGGTTGCTAGGTTCAACCACCTGCATACAATAGCCGGCGAAGAAGCATAATTCTCGTTTTAAAAGGCATCGCCTATCCCCGCTTTTTCCCACTGGATAAGAGTCTGATCTTCATCACTGCCTGCGGTAAAAGCGGGAATGGTCATCCCCACTTTTATGCTTGCCATGTAAATCGGATCAATCAACTTTTTTTGGATGGTTTCAAACACGCGTCCCGAATCGGGCTGCAATCTAAAGGTAAAGGCATACTGGTGAATATTATTAACGGTTGTACCCGTTCGCTCTACCGCCAGCAAGGTAGCCACCCCTTTTACGCCATGCTGCAAAATGTATTGCGTTTCCTTTTCAGAAGGGCCCGACCCTGAGAACGTGGAGAACAGCGCCCAGCCACCAATGGCAAGTCCGGCAAAAACAACCACTGAGACTCGTGCTTTTGAACCTTTTTTCATACTTATACTCCCTGACAGGAGATAAAAGTCATGAGAATCAGCAATAAAAAATTGTAAAATTGAGACATTTATTTTTTGCGTCTCCGTTCTCTGTGCTCCGGTTTGGAACCCGAGCCATCTAACGATTCCGCAAGCCGATTTTCAATCCGACTATTTCCGTTTAAATCGCCCAGCGAGCCAGGGGGCTCACATCCTGGCCGGTAAAATCACCAGTAAGGTATTTGTAATAGCCGGCAATGGCTATCATGGCTGCATTATCGGTCCAGTATTCCATCTTTGGGAGAAAAACATCCCATTTATGCTCCAACCGGGCAGCTTCCATTGCCTTTCTTAACCCCGAATTGGCGGAAACGCCCCCTGCAATGGCGACCTGGCCGATACCTGTTTCCAGGGCGGCACGTTTTAGTTTATTAAGGAGGATGGTCACAATGCGATGCTGAACCGATGCGCAGATATCTGCTCTGTTCTCTTCTAAAAAACGTGGATTTTCCTTTACCCGATCACGAACAAAATACAGGATCGCTGTTTTCAGCCCGCTGAAACTAAAATCAAGTCCTGGAACCGAGGGTTCTGGAAATGAAAAAGCATGAGGATCCCCTTCCCTTGCATATCGATCGATCAGCGGACCACCCGGGTACGGGAGCCCCAATATCTTAGCCGTCTTGTCAAAGGCTTCCCCAGCCGCGTCATCCAGCGTTTGACCCAGGAGTTCCATATCGAAATAATCGTTGACCCGTACAATCTGCGTGTGCCCACCGGAAACTGTCAGGCACAGGAAAGGAAAAGAGGGCCTGGGCTGGTCAATGAAGTGGGCCAGGATATGAGCATGCATGTGGTTTACCTCGATCAGGGGGATATCAAGGGCAAGCGCGAATGACTTGGAAAAAGAAGTTCCCACCAGCAAGGCCCCGAGCAGTCCTGGACCGCGGGTAAAAGCCACTGCATTTATGTCTTTTTTGTTTATTTTCGCATCCTTAATGGCTTGATGCACTGCGGGAACGATATTTTGTTGATGCGCCCTGGATGCCAGCTCCGGCACTACACCGCCATATGCTTCGTGTACGCGCTGACTGGCAATAATATTGCTCCGGATACTTCCGTTATCACAGACAGCAACGGAGGTTTCATCACAAGATGACTCGATGCCAAGAATAACAGCCATATTTGATGTTTGATTTGATATTGAAAGGACAAAGTTATTAAAAAAGCGCTCAAAATATCAGCTGTTCTGCTCCTGTCAATGCTGCTGTTGTTGATACTTGCCCTCCCTTTACTGCAATCCAGGCCCGTGCAAACCTGGTTGGCGCGGGAAGTGGTGGCGCCTTACCTTTCCAAAGAACTTCAAACCCGCGTAGAAATTGGAAGCCTTTACCTGCGTTTCAACCTGGTGGATGCTTTTAGCCTTCGTTTCCGGAACGTACTGCTTCGCGAAGTATATGTTGAAGATCGTGCGCAGGACACATTATTATATGCGCCAAAGTTGTTGATGAGCATCCGGGAATTCGACCTGGACAAATCCAGTTTTCGATTAAGCGAGGCCAGCCTTTCCGGGGCCCGGGTTTACTTGAAAACTCTTCCCGACAGCAGTTCCAACATGGCTTTCATCATCAATTATTTCCAGAAGAATAAGACCGATACCACAACTCATAAAACTCCCCGGGCATTTTCCCTGAAGATCGATGAATTTTCCCTTCAGGGGGCGGCCTTCCGCTATCGTTCCCTGCTTCCCGCAAATCCTTCCGGCAATGCTCCCAAAGGCGTTACAGGTAACCCGGCTGAACCCGGCGCCATCAGCTTCCTGGACCTGGATATCAGTGGGCTGCATACAGAAATAAGGGATTTTTCTACCAATGGAAAAGAAATAACAGGATCAATCGAACGCTTTGAATTCAGGGAGAAAAGCGGATTTGTGCTGAAACAGCTTTCTGCAGAGCTATCCTTCGGCTCTGGCAAGATCACGCTGGAAGACTTGTTGCTGGAAACACCCTCCAGCCGCATCAGCGATTACCTGTCTTTCACATTTGACACCCTTGCGGACTTCAATGATTTTGAACAAAAAGTGATCATGGAAGGACATTTTGAGAACTCCCTGGTCGCGGCATCAGACATTGCCCGTTTTGCACCAGGGCTCCGGAAGGTGGGCCTCACGGCCGGAATAGACGGTACCGTTACCGGAAGCGTGGCTGATCTGCGGGCGAGGAATTTGCTGATCACGCTGGGAAACAGCACCTATTTCCGGGGCAATTACCACGTCCACGGACTTCCTGACCTGGAACAAACCCGTCTGCAGCTGGATTTCAACACACTCTCGACGAACAAGCAGGATATTGAATACATACTTGCCCGGGTTTCGGACAAACCACCCGTCCTGCCGGAATTTCTGGAAGAAGCAGGTGATATTTACTTTTCCGGGGATTTTGAAGGCAAGTTTGATGATTTCACGGCAGGAGGCGAGCTAAAAACATCGCTGGGACAGATCACAGGAGAAGCCAGTATGCAATTCGGAGCTGCCGTCCCGACCTACTCAGGAAACATCCATGCCCAGGATATTAACCTGCAACTGCTCACTGGCAGCAAGTCGCTAGGAAAGGCCACCTTCAACGCTACTGTAGAAGGAGCAGGATTCAACCTGAAAGACCTGGAAGAAAACCTGTCAGCAAGTGTTGCATACCTGGATTTTAAAGGATACCGTTACAGCAATGTGCAGATAGAAGGCGTTGTGGATCAGAAACTCTTTGAGGGTGAAGTAGTCATCAACGATCCCAATTTGCAACTGAATTTTAACGGCCTGGTCAATTACAATGCCGCCCAGCCAGAGTTCCGGTTTAGCTCCAATGTGAAGGAAGCACACCTGGATTCGCTCAATTTCACCGGCAACAATGTGGTTCTCAGTACGCATTTGGAAAGCAATTTTTCCGGTACCGGTCTGGAGAATATCCAGGGGTCCATCCAGCTAAGCGAAACTTCATTACTAAGCGACACGACCCGCTATCGCATCGATTCGGTGCGTCTGAAGGCTTCCGGTAGCAGCAGCAGCCGGCTCATCGTATTGGAATCAGACTTTCTGGACGGCACCATGCAGGGGCAATTTGATATCACACGCCTGCCCTCCGGTTTTAAGACCGTGTTGAAAAAGTATCTGCCCAGCCTGAAAATGGGTGAGATCCGGGAGATTACAG
>DATCYD010000120.1:0-15550 GCA_036570465.1 Anseongella sp. | reverse complement strand
GCTACATTGCTGGGAGCTGAAGAATGGGGAATCGCTACGGCGGCTCTCATCGTGGAAGGCTGCATTATGATGCGGAAGTGCCACCTCAATACTTGCCCGGTGGGCATTGCTACGCAGGATCCCGAGTTGCGCAAGCGCTTTACAGGCGACCCTGATCATGTGGTGAACTTTTTTACATACCTGGCCACGGAGCTTCGCGAGATCATGGCTGATCTGGGCTTCAGGACCATTAACGAAATGGTGGGTCAGGCCGACAGGCTGGAAGCGAAAGAAACCGCTTCACACTGGAAGTACGAAAAACTGGATCTTTCGGCAGTATTGTATAAGGAACCGGCCGACGAAACGGTGGGTCTGTACAAGCAGATGCCGCAGGATCATGGCTTGAAAGAAGTCATGGACTGGAAACTCATTGAGCGGGCTGCTCCTGCTTTGAAGCAGGCTGAGCCGGTAAAAGATGAGTTCCTCATTCATAATTACGACCGTACAGTGGGAGCTATGCTCTCCAACGAAATATCCAGGATATACAAGGGTCCGGGGTTGCCGGATGATACCATCCATTACAAGTTCCGCGGATCGGCCGGACAGAGCTTTGGGGCATTTGCCACCGGCGGGCTTACCCTAGAGCTTGAAGGGGACGCCAATGATTATTTTGGCAAGGGCCTTTGCGGGGCTCGTATGCTGCTCTATCCTGACAGAACAGCCACTTTCCGTGCCGAAGAGAATATCATAGCCGGGAACGTCGCTTTTTACGGAGCTACCTCCGGAGAAGCCTACATCCGCGGCGTGGCCGGGGAACGCTTCTGCGTCCGTAATTCGGGCGCCACAGTGGTGGTGGAAGGAACAGGTGATCATGCCTGTGAATACATGACCGGCGGGGTGGCCGTCATCCTGGGAGAAACGGGCCGCAATTTCGCTGCTGGCATGAGCGGAGGAATCGCTTACGTGCTGGACGAGGGTGAAAAATTCAAATCGCGCTGCAACATGGGCATGATTGAATTTGACCCGATTGAAAAATCAGACATCGAACTGCTTCGGAAATTGATCCAAAATCACCTGGATTATACCGGTTCGGAAGTGGCAGCTTCCACCCTGGCAGATTGGGAAAATAAACTGAACGCTTTTGTAAAAGTAATGCCAACTGAATACAAGGCGGTTCTCGAGAAAAAAATGAAACAACAGGCGGCTGCACAAGCTGAGAAGGAGGAAGTGATCAATGGGTAAACCAACCGGGTTCCTGGAGCATACGAGAGAGCTACCGGGGAAGAGGGATCCTAAGGAACGTATTCACGACTATAAGGAACTGTACGTGTATGACCAATTCGGGGAAGATAAGATTCGGGAACAAGGGGCCCGCTGTATGGATTGCGGGGTGCCCTTCTGCCATAGCGGTTGTCCACTTGGAAATATCATTCCTGAATTCAATGATGCAGTTTACCGGGGGGATTGGGAAACTGCCTATGAGGTACTGTCTTCGACGAATAATTTTCCGGAATTTACCGGCAGGATCTGTCCCGCCCCTTGCGAGGCTTCCTGTGTGCTGGGAATTAACCAGCCGCCGGTAACCATTGAGGAAATAGAAAAAAATATCATCGAAACCGCCTGGGCACGCAACCTGGTAAAACCGCGTATTCCAAAGGAACGTACGGGCAAAAAAGTGGCGGTGATAGGCTCAGGGCCTGCCGGCCTGGCGGCGGCTGCTCAATTGAACAGCGCGGGCCATCTGGTGACCGTATTTGAAAGGGACGATGCCGTGGGCGGATTGCTTCGTTACGGCATTCCCGATTTCAAACTGGAAAAGTGGGTAGTGGATCGCCGCGTCAAGCTCATGGAGGAAGAGGGTGTAGAGTTCCGCACCAACGCCAACGTTGGCGTGAATCTCAAGGCAAGCCGTCTGCTATACGAATACGATGCGCTTATACTTACCGGTGGATCAACCATCCCACGCGACCTTCCCGTTCCGGGCCGGGAATTTAAAGGCGTTCATTTTGCCATGGATTTCCTGCGTCAGCAGAATAAACGCGTAAGCGGCCGGTCATTTACCGAAGAAGATATACTCGCCGGGGGAAAGAATGTGATCGTCATTGGAGGTGGCGATACGGGATCTGATTGCGTCGGAACCTCTATTCGTCACGGCGCCAAATCAGTGACCCAGATTGAACTACTGGCCAAACCACCCGAGGGCAGCAACCCGGCCACTCCCTGGCCGGACTGGCCCATGATCCTGCGGACATCCACTTCCCACGAGGAAGGCTGCGAGCGGGACTGGTGCATCAATACCAAAGAATTTATCGGAGATGCGGAAGGCAACCTGCGCGCGCTTAAGATCGTCCGGGTGGAATGGAAAGCGACCGAGCCAGGCAAACCGATGCGTATGGTAGAAATACCCGGCACCGAACAGGAAATCCCCTGTGAACTGGTACTGATCGCCGCCGGTTTCGTACACCCTCAGCACACAGGAATGCTGGAAGACCTCGAAACAGAACTGGACGAACGCGGCAATGTAAAGGCCACCGCCTATCAAAGCTCCGTCGCAAAAGTATTTGCCGCCGGTGACATGCGCCGCGGACAATCCCTGGTCGTATGGGCCATCGCCGAAGGCCGCGAGGCCGCGTACGAAGTGGACAAATACCTCCAGGGAAGCTCTACGCTGGAATGCCGGGACGTTTCGCAGGTTTATCTTAATCAAACGATTTAAGGTTGCGGAGGAACAGTTTTCCGCCTTCGGCAGGGTTTCTGGTTTGAAGTTGCTTGCGCAACAGTTTCTGGTTTAGAGTTGGAAGTTTCTAGTGTGACTGATTCATGCCCACGCTTTTGGCGATCCGGCGTTGCGACCAGTTTGTATATCCCTCCCCCGGTTTTTCACAGGCCTTCTGAATCGCCTTCGCCTCATCGGCTGCCGTAAATATACGTGGCTTACCGCTGCGAGGGCGTCTTTCAGTCCTTTGATCCCAAGCGCGTGAAAGCTGCCGAAAACTCCGCGACGGTTTCGGACACCCACCCTTAAACTTCTTAGTAATTCAAATATTACAATATAAGTAGGCACCGCGGCCCGTTTTTTGTTTATTTTGGGGTAAAGATGGTTTTACCAAAAAACACGATCATGAAAATAACTAAACATATCCTGCTGCTGACCTTCCTGGCTACTGGCCTGACTGCTTGTAAGGATGACGACGACGATTATATTCCGGTGGGTGAGGTTTACTCCGATTTTGTTACCATTGCCCCTAATTCCTGGGAATATTTTGAAGATGATTACGGAACGACCGGATTTCAGACGGAATTCGAAGTGCCTTACCTGACGGAGGACATTCAGGAATATGGTGCTGTGTTAGTATATCTGGATTATGGGAGCGGTGCGTTTGAGGCCTTGCCACAGGTATATGACGATGTTTCGGTGCTATACAATACCTTTGCATATAGTCTTCAGATCCAGATGACCGGGGTTAATGGCATTGAGATCGATCCTCCGGGTGCCGATGTTTATTGTAAGATCGTTATGCTCGAGGCCACAGTCGTGGAAGCACATCCTGATGTGGAACTGCAGAAAATGACGTTGAGTGAAGTAGAACGAACCTTTGGTGTTCGATAAGACGAGTTCATGCAGCCACGATCGTTTGGGAAACTACCTGGGGGGGAGCGACTGAAGCGAATTCAGGCTTCCCCCAATTACCATGATTCTGCTTTCAGGAATGAGGTGTTCACGCCCATGCTGAGTGAAGACGCGTCGTATTTAAAAATGATCCGGGAGGCGATGAAGAAGCATCCCGGCCGGGCACCGGAAATGCCACTTCCCGTTGTTTTTAGTAAATCTCCTGCGAATAAGGAACAAACGATTTTGACCTGGTTTGGTCATTCCACTTATCTGATCCAAACTGCCGGACTGAATTTGCTGGTTGATCCTGTTTTCAGTAGCCGGGCTTCATTTAGCGCATATCTGGGGCCGAAAGCCTATCCGATGTCCGCCGATATCAGCCTGGGAGATCTTCCTCCCATCGACATCGTGATTCTGACCCATGACCATTACGATCACCTGGATTATCGTACCATCCAAAGGCTCCGGGGTCATGTCAAGACTTTTTATGCGCCACTTGGCGTGGGTTCTCATTTGTCCTATTGGGGGATTCCGGACGAGCGGATAACTGAACTGGATTGGTGGGAGGAGGTAGAATTGCCGGGGTCGATAAGGCTTGCTGCTACACCCGCCAGGCATTTTTCAGGGAGGGGATTTATACGGAATCAGACGTTATGGGCCTCCTATGTGCTTCAGGCCGGCGATATACGCCTGTTTCTGGGTGGCGATTCGGGCTACGGCGATCACTTTGCCGATATCGGCTCGAAACATGGTCCGTTCGACCTGGTCATCCTGGAAAATGGTCAATACAATCCGCAATGGCCATTTATTCATATGCTTCCGGAAGAAACGGTGCAGGCTGCAATTGATTTAAAAGGAGAGGCGCTGCTGCCGGTTCACTGGGGCAAATTTGCCCTTGCGTTTCATGCCTGGGATGATCCTGTTATTCGTCTTTTGAGAAAAGCTAAAGAAATGCAAGTGAACGTGGCTACGCCCCGGATTGGAGAGGCGGTGATAGTTGGCGGCGATTATCCTTCGTCCGCCTGGTGGAGTCTGAATGAAGGATCCGCAGAAAAAAGATGAGTCATAAATGAAAATCCAATACTTTCTGATTCCTGTGGTTCTATTATTGGGTACCGGTCATTCATTTTCTCAAACAAGCCCGGATGAAATTCAATTTATAAGACAGGGTGTCAGCCGGCCGGTCTTTGACCCCTCTCAATCGATCTCCCTGGCGAGTATGCATCCCGGCGAGATCATCGGATTTCCTTCCATGTACCCCATTAAGCATAATTACCCGGTGGAGGCGGAAGTATCCGTTCGAAATGAAAAACTATTCATTAATGCCAGAAAGGAAACCCTGACGAATATCTGGTTTGGTGGGTTTAATCCATTTTCGACCTACTTTGTTGATCTTAAAAGCGTTGCGGGGAAAGGTGAAATTGGATTCGAATTTTCTGATGCTGGTAACAAGCATCGGTTCATTGTTTACGTTGCTTTCAACGATGAAAACATTGAGGACATTCGCCTGGAGGTCAGGGCCGAAGACAAACAGGTTTTTGCAGGATCCGTTGATACCGGGACGGATACGCGATTAAAGCCTGAAAGCCAGCTTATTGTTCAGATGCTGGGGAGTGGTTTCACTGTGTATGTAAGAAATAAGGGGCTTCCCTCGGTGATTGGTCAGGGCGAATTCAGTCAATATCTTGATCTGAGAAAGATTGAACTTATCAGGTCGTTGCAGTCACACCTGTATGTTAAACTCCAATCGGGTACTGTCGTGATTGAACGGGTAGAATCGGCGCTTACCACCGGGATCGGTTTGGCCGATATCCGTGCGATCACCTATGAGAACGGAGAGCCGTTTCTGGACCAGGGGCGGATCTGGTACACGATGTCTATACGTGGCAGAGCCTTGCCGCATCACCTTCAGGGTGTATTCAGTTTGAAACCGGGAGTATTTGACCTTCGGCTGGAAGGTGTTATCGTCTTCGACAGGGGAGACGGTTTGTGGAGGAATGAGATCGCGTCCCATATTTTCTATGATCGCCATACTCAAAGCTGGAAAGGCATCACCACGGGGTTCAGCGCCTTCGCAAATCCTGATCCGGAAGAAAAACAGCTGTTGGCGGTTTCCAGTGAAACAGACCCAAGATTTGGCTTCTCGGTTATGAAGGCTGACCCTATGGGAATGGTTGGGAATATTGAAGACCCGCACATTATCTATGATGAACCGGCCGGAAAATGGAGGATGATTGCCTGTGAGAATATTTCGGGTTTCAAGGCTGTTTTACTGGAATCAGACCAATGGAATGCTCATTATAAACGCATTGCCGGTCCTTCGGTACATGATGCCACAGGGACATCCATTCAACGGATCGACGGTACGTTGTACTGTTTTTCAGGCAGCAAGGAACGGGAGATATTTATTTATTCCTATCCGGATATGAAAGAGGCCGGGACGCTGAAAATGGATTTGCCGCCCTGGGATCCGGAAGCAGGAACAAGAGTATGGCCCAATGTCCTGCAATTACCGGAGGGATACCCGGTCAGATACATCGCCCTGATGATGGACCGCTACAATTACCCGGGATTGAAAGGACCGAACTGGACCTATGGTGCGGTTTACCTGTATCACGGGCACTGATGCGGAAATTAGTTGCCTGCTTCCTTTAACTTTTCACCCGCTTTTTCGAGGGTTTCTCCTGCTTCGTTCAGGAAAGTATCCGTTGCTTTTTTAAGGCCTTCTCCCAGACTGTCGATCTTTTGGGCGGCTGTGTCCATTTCCGCTTCCATTTCGCGTTGAAGTGAATCAGCTTTGCTTTCGGTCCGATCCTGCTGAGCGGGGTTGCAAGCCGCTAGCATAGCGAGGCAGGCGGCGGCGATCCAGAGCGGGTTTTTTACTTTTGTTGGTTCCATATTTAAAGATACGATTTTTCGTCTGATTTGCTTGTTTGAATATTTTTATCGAATATCGAGGGTTATAAATTATTATGTCAGGCTTTAATCTAAACAACAAAACAGCAATCGTAACAGGAGGTGCCAGCGGCATCGGACTTGCGATCTCGAAGTTATTCGCCCGGCAGGGAGCCCGGGTCTTTATTTTTGAAATGAATGCCGGACTGGCACAAGGCGTGGCAGGAGAGATTCGCGCCGAAGGGGGTGAAGCCACTGCGGTCAGTTGCGATGTTTCTGATCAGGAACAGGTGAAGCAACAGGTGGATGCCATCCTGGCCGGTCAGGGTGTAGATATATTGGTTAATAATGCAGGGATCGCCCATGTCGGGAAGCTGGAAGGTACTACCGAGGCTGACTTCGACCGGATTTACCGGGTGAATGTAAAAGGCGCTTATAATTGCATGTATGCGCTGATCGGTAGTATGAAGGCGGCGGGCGGCGGGGTATTCCTGAATTTAGCATCCGTAGCGGCATCTGTAGGTATCCCGGATCGTTTTGCCTATTCCATGAGTAAGGGCGCGATCCGAACCATGACCTTGTCGGTAGCCAAGGATTATGTGACTGATGGTATCCGGTGTAACTGCATTTCGCCAGGAAGGGTACATACACCTTTTGTGGACGGCTTTCTGGCAAAGAATTACCCAGGGAGGGAGCAGGAAATGTTTGAGAAATTGTCGAAAACCCAGCCCATTGGACGGATGGGAACGCCTGAAGAAATTGCCGCACTGGCCTTGTTCCTTTGTTCGGACGAATCCGGGTTCATTACGGGGTGCGATTATCCGATCGACGGCGGATTTATCACACTGAATACCTAAATTGGACACCTAAACATTAATCAATCAGGAAAAAACAATAAAAAGATGAAATTATTTCGATTTGGAGATGAGGGCGAAGAACGTCCCGGTGTTATTGATGATGAAGGACGACGTTATGATGTAACGTCATTTGGTGAAGATTATACCCGGGAATTTTTTGGTACAGGTGGTCTGCAACGCTTGGATGAATGGTTCCGTGTGAATATGCCGGCTTGTCCGAATGTGGCGGATGATGTTCGTCTGGGGCCTTGCATTGCCAATCCCTCCAAGATTATTTGTGTCGGTTTGAACTATGCCAAACATGCCGCCGAGAGCGGAGCGGAAGTTCCAAAAGAGCCTGTTTTATTCTTTAAGTCAACCACAGCGCTTTGCGGCCCTAACGATCAGGTGGTGATTCCCAAAAACTCCGTTAAAACAGACTGGGAAGTGGAACTCGCAGTTGTTATCGGGAAAAGAGCTTCCTATGTGGAAGAAGCCGCAGCCATGGATTACGTGGCGGGCTATGCGCTGCATAATGATTACAGTGAACGGGAATTTCAGATCGAGCGTGGCGGACAATGGGTAAAGGGAAAAAGCGCCGACACCTTTGCACCCCTGGGCCCCTTTATGGCGACAGCAAGCGAGATACCCGATCCGCATAATCTGAACCTCTGGCTGAAGCTAAACGGAGAAAAAGTACAGGATTCCAACACTTCTGACTTGATTTATAAGATCCCGTTTCTGGTTAGTTATATCAGCCATTTCATGACTTTGTTGCCTGGTGATGTTATTTCTACAGGGACTCCCTCCGGCGTTGGACTGGGAATGAACCCGCAGCGATATCTGCGACCGGGCGATGTCGTAGAACTGGGTATTGAGCACCTGGGCCAGTCCCGTCAGGAAGCGGTAGCCTGGGAAGCGACAAAGGCGCCTGCAACCTGAAATTTAATCGTACCCTCACCCTAAACCAAACCCATGGCAGTACCCTCTACACCCCTTACCCCCGCAGAAGCAGGATCAATCGCTTCCGGCGGATTTGAAAAGAAGTACCTGATTCCATTCATCCTGGTAACCAGTCTGTTCTTTCTCTGGGGACTGGCCAATATTCTCAACTCAGCGCTGATCGCACATTTTCAGCCACTGTTTGAGATCAGCCGGGGCGAAGCGCTGCTGGTGGAAACGGCATTTTACTTTGGTTACTTCCTGATCGCCATCCCCGCCGGCCTTTTTATGGAAGGGAAGGGATATAAAAAGGGAATTATCCTGGGGTTGCTGCTATATGCGGTGGGCGCCCTGCTCTTCATTCCCGCGGCCGAAACGCTGACCTTTGGATTCTTCCTTGGTGCCCTGTTTGTTATCGCCAGCGGGCTGGCTTTCCTTGAAACGGCAGCTAATCCGTACGTGACCATTCTCGGAAAACCCAGGACCGCTGTCCAGCGGCTGAATCTCTCACAGTCGTTCAACGGGGTAGCGTTGATTGTGGGGCCGGTACTGGCGTCCCAATTAATTTTTGCCGGGAACGAAGGGGAATTGATCACTGAAGCTGCTAAGCAAAAGGCTGCGGATGCGGTAATTGTACCCTATATCGGCATTGCCGTTGTGGTGTTGATCGTTGCTTTTCTGTTTTCTCTGAGTAAAATGCCGGAACCGGCTAAAAGCGGGCGACTACGTTTTGACCGGTCTATTTTCAAGCACAGGCACCTAACCCGGGGTATCGTGGCACAGTTCTTTTACGTGGGCGCTCAGGCCAGCATCTGGGGCATTACCATTGATTTTGTAATTCATCTTTTGCCGGGCATTTCCCGTGAAGCGGCCTCAGGTGCGTATCTGGCAGCAGGCACTTTCCTCTTCGTGATGGGCCGGTTTATCGGCACCTTCCTGATGAGTTATGTAAAAGAAAACCGATTGCTGTGGATATTTGCTGCCTGTGCAGTTCTGCTGTGCATGCTGGGAATCTATGCAGGCGGGAAACTGGCCGTCTATTCGGTGCTGGGAGTGAATTTCTTTATGTCCATTATGTTTCCGACCATTTTCGCACTTGGGGTAAAAGATCTGGGTGAGCATACGAAACTGGGTTCCTCGTTCCTTATCATGGCCATTGTAGGCGGAGCGGCATTGCCTCCGATTGTGGGGGCGGTCAGTGATAAAATGGGTATTCAAACTTGTTTCTGGATTCCCGCCGTCTGCTTTATGGTTGTCCTGTTTTACGGTCTGAGAGGCTACAAGATCCAGGGGGCCTCGTGAAAACAGCCACTTCCCGGGGCCAGGCCTGGCGGGAAATGGCTGTTGATGGGAATGATATTTGAATGATGGGCGTAGCTTTATTCAAGTTCGCCATTGGCTTCAGGCTGGTAAAGAATTTTCTTCACCAGTAATTTTTTCATTCCATTGGGCATCTCCCATTCTACAACACTGCCTTCGGTATAGCCTAGCAAGGCAGTTCCCATGGGCGCCAGGACCGATACACGTTTTTCAGCAATATTCGCATGTTGCGGATAAACGATGGTGAGCTCAAACTCGCGCCCGGTTGCCACATCTTCAATAGCAACCCTGCTGTTCATGGTGATGACATTGGTCGTTACCTTATCAGAAGGTACCCGCAAAGCTTTTTTCAATTCATCGCCTAATTTGGTGATGGCCATTGTAGGTATGTTAGAAGCGTACCTGGCATTTTGAATGCATTCCAGGAGTTTTTCGTAATCATGATTTGTCACTGTGATGGAAGGTTCCATAATATTTTTGTTAAAATGTTATTAAATAAAATTGTTAACCGGTTTCCGGAAGGATACCCCGGTACCGGTGAAAGAATTAAAGGTCCGGGGTAAAAAAGTTGAAGATGGTAGCCATTGAAATATCCACCCTGCGTTTACGGAGAAACGTGGGCCCGGACATGGAATAATGATATGACTGTTGAGTCAACATGTTGTACAATGCTACTAAAAATAAGTGAACAATGGAAATATGAAAAGGTTGCCGGTTTATGTAATTATTTTTTTACGAAACTTTTTGCCTGTTGAATTTGGAACTACGAAATCATTCGTATAGTTTTGCTCTACGAAAGGATTCGTACTCATGAAAGAACAATCGGATATCCCAAAGCCAACTGACTCGGAAATGGAAGTGCTGGAATTCCTGTGGGAACAGGGGTCAGCCACGGTGAGACAAGTGAACGACCGGATCAACCAACGAAGGGAGACTGGTTACACAACTACCCTGAAGATCATGCAGATCATGCATGCAAAAGGTATGCTGGAGCGAATAGAAGAAGGACGCACACACATATATACCCCGCTTGTCGGGGAGAGACAGACCCGGCAGAAGCTGCTGGACCGGTTCCTGGAAACTACATTCAGGGGTTCGGCAGCGAGCCTGGTACTCCAGGCCCTGGGGAATACACAAACTACCCGGGATGAATTAAACCAGATCCGGCGTTTACTGGATCAACTTGAAAACGACAAAAACTAATCACAATGGAAGGACTGCTGCAAACTGAAGTTGTCCGGGCCCTGGGCTGGACATTGGTTCATGCGATCTGGCAGGTAACAGCGATTGCACTGCTGTTGATGCTGGCATTGGCCGTATTTAGAAAAAGCACCCCGGCGATTCGCTATGGTGCTTCTCTGGGGGCATTGTCGGCCATTGCCGTCCTGTCAGGGATTACCTTCCTGGTCAGCCTTCAAACGGTTCAGGGAGGGCACTCGGAACCTTTGCCGGGAGACGCAATGCTACTTAATGTAGCGAGCGAATCTGTTGTTTCCGGTTTATTGCCAGCACTTGCTGCATTCTTTTACAAGAATTTAACCACTATATTCATCATTTGGGCATCAGGCGTGGTCTTGCTGAGTCTGCGGTTTGCAGGGAATATGTGGTTCCTCGACCGGCTCAGAAAACAGGCCATCCCTATTGGCGGAAAATGGGCTGCAGTGGTAACGCAGATGGCGGCACGGTGTGGTATCCGCAGAGCCGTATCACTTGCCGAATCGACGCTGGTGAAAGCACCCCTCATGATGGGTCACCTGAAACCGCTGATACTCGTTCCTGCAGGCATGTTAGCCGCGATCCCCCATGATCAGGTTGAAGCCATTCTGGCTCATGAACTGGCTCATATCCGGCGGAATGACTTTCTGGTTAACCTGTTGCAGTCCCTTGCTGAAATCATTTATTTTTTCCATCCCGGCGTGTGGTGGATCAGTAGTGTCATCCGCCGGGAACGGGAACACTGCTGCGACGACCTTGCTACCCGGGAAGGTTGTAGTCCGGTGACCCTGGCTTTTGCCCTGTCTGAAGTGGGCGAATGGATGCATGCCGGCGGGAATGAAAAACTGGCCCTTGCCTTTTCCGGAAAGAAGGAGCAAGCCCTCTTGCCCCGCGTGAAGCGCCTGTTGGGGCAGGAGCCTTCTGGTTCGCTGAATATCATGCCAGCAGGGGCATTGGCAGCTGTGCTGGTCATTATCTTAATGGTTTCAGGCTCCGGCCGGGTGTTTTCCAATTCGACGAATGAAGAAGTGATGGAAGCTCAAACGGTAAAGGTGTCTCCAGCTAATACCTCACCCAGCAGGAGCAATGATACCATTCCTGCATCAAAACGTGTAGCCGTTGAAATCCGTCGCAGCGATAAGCAGACAACCTCACGTTCTTCAGTGACCGATACGTTACCTAAGCCACCTGTGCCGCCTTCGGCCCCTGCGCCTCCGAAATGGTCTGAGGTACCGGTGCCTCCTGTCCCGTCCCCGCCTCCGGTTCCGTCTGCAGCCATTACTCCTCCTCCCGTACCACCGGCGCCCCCTGTGCCTCCCGTTGCTGATTCTACCACCTGGATCCAATTTGGCGACAGCATGAAAGACTTTGGGACTGCCATTTCCGGATTGGTCAAGGGCATTGTATCCGGGTCGGATTCCACGGAGAACCTAAAATTGGATTTTCACTTCGACGACGAAGAAATGGAAAACTTTGAGTTTGCCATGGAAGATTTTGGTAAAAAAATGGAAGCGTGGGGTGAGGATTTCGGCGCGAAGATGGAAGCCTGGGCCGAAGAGAATGAGCCCCGGTTCAAGAAATTCGAACTGAAAATGGAGCGCTGGGAAAAGGAAAACAAGCCTCGTATGGAGGAATATGAGCGCAAGATGGAAGCCTGGGAGAAGGAAAACAAGCCCCGTCGCGAAGAATATCAGCGCAAGATGGAAGACTACCAGCGTGAAATGGAAGACTACCGCCGGGAATTGGAAGACTATCAACGCAAGTTAAAGAGTTCCATCCGTAAGGAAAACGGGAAGGAAGCATCTTCCAAAGACGAAGCGTCCCGGCAGTTATAGATAAGACCGGGGGCAAAAGGCCCCTTCTTTTACCTCAGGTTCCCGTTCGCCAGTTTCTGGTTTCCTCATCGGCCAGGTCCAGAAAGTCGAGAAGAGCATCCAGTTGATCAAGGAAGTCGGACATTTCGTCATGAATGCCTTCTTTCAACGATTGCCGCATGTACAAGAAAGCCATTCGCCGCAGGTTCCTGCTTAAAAAAGCAGGAGAATAATACTCCATGAAATCCCTGATCCCCCTTTCAAAGCGCTCGCTGATGAGGCCGTCCCCTTTTTCAGATATTTTCATAATTTTATAGATGTTTGAATGTTTTCATAGCTGCATGTAAATATACATAGATAAACTATATTTGTCAATAGTTTATCTGTAAATTTCCAAAACATGGATTCACATCACCGCCTGAAACAAGTAAGAAAGGCCCTTGGTTTATCCCAGGGACAGCTGGCTGAGAAAATTGGCCGGAAGCAAGGGTCGGTCTCCGATATTGAGAGAGGCCGTAATTCCATCGACGGAATCGTTCAACTATTAAAACTAACCTTCAGGGTTAATCCCGACTGGCTCAGAGAGGGGCAGGGAAAGATGTTCCTTCCCTCCGGTTATGAGACAGGGCCAAAAAAGCCCGGCGTTCCTTATTACGAAACGGGTGTGACAGATACCGGTAAGAATTTTCCGCAGGTAAGCGAACCTCCGGAATACTATGTTGATTTCCGCCCATTCAACGATTGCACAGCCTATTTCCCTCATTATGGAGACAGCATGTCCCCCCGCTATCAAAACGGGGACATCATCGCCGTCCGGCAGGTCCGGAATCTGGATGTGATCCTATGGGGTGAAGCGTACCTGGTCATTACAGACGAAGCAACCAACGGTCTGAAGGTCCTGAGACTGCTGATGGAACATGAGAATAAAGATAAAGTGATTCTTCGGGCGCTCAACCCGGACTTTTCCGGTGACATGGTGATTGGCAAAGAATCAATTGTTTCCCTGCATCTTGTAAAAGGAAGAATCACGGTGATGGCTTAGCACCTTCGTGCTGGACCTCCACCTTTTCGATCCACACAGCGTAGGTGTCCGGATAAATATGCTTTCCGTATTCCTGCGCGTATTGCAAGGTGAATTCGGCACCAAAGTACAGGATGACGGCAGAATAATAAACCCAGAGCAAAATGATCACCAGCGACCCGGCCACCCCATAAGAACCGGCCATATCCACCTGGGTTCGATAATACCCGATTCCCAGTTTCCCGAGCAGGAATAAGAGGGCCGTGAAACACGCCCCAACCCCAACATCCTTCCACCGGATCCGGGCATCCGGAAGCACCTTGAATATAATCCCAAACAGTAAGGCCGTGATCAGAAAATTGAACACCATATTGGCCGTGTAAGCCCATACCATCTCTGCTTCGGGAATCAGGGTAAGCAACTTTTCATTGAAGAACTCAAGCACCCTGTCAACTACCAATGACACCATAAGTACAAATCCAAGCCCGATCACCAGCGAAAAGGAAAGCAACCTGTTTAACACCAGCTTGAGCCAACCTTTCCGGGGTTTAGCCTTCAATCCCCAGATAAAATTTATGGAGTCCTGAATTTCCACAAATACCCCCGTTGCTCCAAAGAGCAAGGTTCCGATCCCAATTACAGCTGCCAGCTTAGAATTACCTGAGATGGCAGCACTGCGGATAATCTGCTGGATCTGTTCCGCGGCTTTCGAGCCCACAAAGCCACTAATCTCATTATACACCGTCCCTTCGATCGCTTCCTTACCGTAAAAAATGCTGCAAAGCAATATAATAACCATGAGCATAGGTCCAATCGAAAAAATCGTATAGTACGCCAGGGCCGCGCTGAGCTTCATTACCTTGTCATCCACAAACCCTTCAACAGACCCCTTGAGTAGGAAAAGGACCTTCTGAAGTAAATTACGTTCCGGCATAACTCTACCCCGCGCAAAAATCATGTCAGGATAAACAGGCTTCCTGATAATTTTTAAAATAATTTTGGGAGATTAGCACAGCAAGCTCTATATTTGCAATCCCAAATTGGGGAGCTTAGCTCAGCTGGTTCAGAGCACCTGCCTTACAAGCAGGGGGTCACTGGTTCGAACCCAGTAGTTCCCACCCAAGTGGACAAGTCAGATAATTCTGTGCTTGTCCATTCTTTTTTTACACCTAACTATTTGGTAATCAGTACAGTATTGAAGGCAATATCATTCGTGCGATTAGTTCGATGTTGGAATCCGTCAAACAGCAGATTTTCAGGGTAGACCGAACTAATGATCCTGCGCTTGGTCTTCATATCCCTTTCCATGTAAGCATCGTAAACCTTGCCCATTTTAGCAAAAGCCTTCTCCAAATTGTCCTGTACATTCCGGGTAGCCTGTATAACATCAGGTAGTTTGGCTTCCAATGCCGCAATCTGGTTTTCACAATCCTGCTTAACAGCCTTGAAATCCGTTGCATCAAAATCCCCATCCAATGCCATATCCCGCGCCCGGCTTATCTTCTCCGTCAGCTCCTGGATTTTATCCAGTATCGCGCGCTGGCTGTTCATTCCCCCATTATAGTCCGAACGGAATTTCTGCAACACCCAATCCCTGTAAATGTACTCAAGACCCTCACGTACCGTGAAATGGCCTATTTCTTTTTCAAACAGGCCATTGACATCCACCGCCCGGAATCTAACGCGGCAGGAGGCCGAACAATGGTAATAATAGTAGTACCCCCCGCAACCCTTTGACGCGCTGCCGCTTAGCATCCGGGTGCACTTCGGGCATCTTAGGAATCCATGCAGCGGCAGCATATCAAGCGATACGATTTTGGTGCGCGTTTTCTCCTTGAATCGTTTCTTACCGTTCAGCACATCCTGTACCTCATAACATAGACTTTCGGTGATGATCGGCTCATGCTGCCCTCTG
>DATCYD010000119.1:0-8873 GCA_036570465.1 Anseongella sp. | reverse complement strand
TCTGGGCCCGAAAAGACAATTTGTTCCTTAGTGTGCATGGTCTTCTGAGTTTTGCCGCAAGGGAGGCAAGGATTCTTCAATCCGCTCCCGCATCGGTTCATATTGCGGGGGTAGCAGCAAGTGCGTCCCCAGTTCTTCCAGCTGCTCGTCGATGACAAATCCCGGGTTATCGGAAGCCAGCTCAAAAAGCACGCCGCCTGGTTCCCGAAAATACAGGGAATAAAAATACTGTCTATCAATCTTTTCGGTAATATGCAGGCCTGCTGCCAGGACTTTGTTCCGAACCTCCATAAGCACATTGTCATCCTTTACACGAAACGCCACGTGATGGTTGGTCCCTCCGGCGTTAATCCCGTACCGGCCGTCGGGTTCTTCCAGGATGTCTATTATATGGGCTGTCTCGATGGCATTCGTCGTAAATCGATAGCGGTTCCCTTCCCGGGCTTGCAACCGGTAGCCGAGAATTCCGCTCAACACCTCGGCCGTCGGCTCGCGGTCGCGCAGTGTCAGCGTAACGCTGTGAAACCCTTTAATAGCTGCGGCCGTGGATACGTCCCTGGTTGTCCAGGACGGACGGTTATCAGTCGCGGCAGGGACGTTCAGCGTCAGCATCAGACCATCCCTATCTTCGAACTGGATGAATGGCTCATCAAACCGAACCGCCTGCCGCCGGTGGCTCACACCGAGGGTTTTAAAATGCATTTCCCAGAAATCCAGGCTGCCGGCAGGTACAGAATAGCCAATTTCGGTGGCCATTCCGGTGCCAACGCGTCCCTTTTGGATTCCTTCCCAGGGAAAAAATGTTAAAATCGAGCCCGGAGAACCTATCTCATCGCCGTAATAGAAATGATAGGTTCCCGGGTCATCGAAATTAACGGTCTTCTTTACCAGGCGCAATCCCAACACACCAGTATAAAAGTCATAATTCCTCTGCGCCTGGCCGGCGATGGCCGTAATATGATGAAGACCTAATATTTTATTTTCCATGACTTTCTGAATTACTCCGCTTGCTTTACAAGCTGAACTTCGGCATGCAACTTAATATCGTCGCTCACCACCACCTGTCCGGCCTCAGTAACGGCATTCCAGGATAGGCCGAAGTCTTGACGGCTTATCTTACCGTCCAGGGTAAATCCTGCTTTGGTTTGCCCGTAAGGATCTACCACCATTCCACCGTATTCTACATTCAGGGTTACCTGCCTGGTAACGTCTTTGATCGTCAGTTGCCCGTGCAGTTTAGCTTCTTCGCCACTTCCATCATAGCGGCTGCCTTCAAATTTGAGCTGAGGATATTTCTCTGCGTCAAAGAAATCTGCTGATTTAAGATGGCCGCCCCGTTGTTCATTGCTCGTAGTGATTGAATCAATGTCTGCCGTGAACTTCACATTACTTGCGGATGCGAAATCGTCGGATGCTGTTTCTGCATCTACATTGAACTGCCTGAAATGACCGGTTACTGTACTGATCATCAGGTGTCGCACTTTAAACTGAATTTCTGAGTGCGTAGGGTCAATTTTCCATTTTGTTGCCATGATATATTATTTTATTGTTTTGATAATACAAAGGTAGGGCACGGAAAACTCCACTCCATTGACATAGGATAATAAAAAAGCGTGATCTGGATCAACGTTTTGAAACCACCTGCTTACGAATGCGGCTCAGGGTTTCGCGTGTGATGCCCAGGAATGAAGCTATCATGTGCTGGGGAACGCGTTGCACGCAGTCCGGGTAGGTTTGCATGTATTTGAGATATTTTTCTTCGGCAGTCTCAGACATGGACTGCATTAATCTTCGCTGGGTAGCAATCAGGTGATTCTGCAATAGAATCCTGAAATACCGCTCCAGCTTGGGAACATCTTTCAGAAGCATCTCCCAGGACGTTCTGTTAATCAGCAACACTTCAGCATCTTCAATGGCCTCTATGTGGTAATCGGAAGGCTCGGCGGTAAAAAAACTATACAGATCAGAGATCCACCAGCCTTCAGGAGCTAACTGCAGAATATGTTCGGAACCTTTTTCATCAATGGTATAGGAACGGAGAATTCCCTTCTCGACAAAGATCTGATACTTTCCCTGATCTCCACCCTGCAGCATGTACTGGCGCTTGCGTAGTTTCCGGGGAATGAAAAGTGTCCGACAAATGTTAAACTCCTCGTCCGTCAGGGCGACTATCTCGTTGACCTTTTTATGGAGTAATTCAAACATCTGCCAGTGGCTCGTTTGTATCAAAAAAAAGGCCGTCCCGAGCTGAGAGCTACGGGACAGCCATTGTCTTTGCTATTAATAAAGTCTTACGTGAGTTGCGCTTCCAGCTTGCCCGCCAGTATAGACTTGGGCACGGCGCCGATCTGTTTGTCAACGATCTCACCTCCCTTGAAGAACAGCAGCGCCGGAATATTCCGGATGCCGAATTTCATGGAAATCTCCGGATTATGATCCACGTTCACCTTTCCAACCACCGCTTTGCCTTCGTATTCCTGGGACAGCTCTTCCACAACCGGTCCTACCATGCGGCAGGGTCCGCACCATTCTGCCCAAAAATCGATCAATACCGGTTTATCTGACTTTAAAACCAGTTCGTCAAAGTTCGCGTCAGTAATCTCTAAAGCCATTTCTATAGTAGTTTATTTTAAAAATTTGAGATCTCAGATCCCCTCCGGAAGCTACCGGCAACCGGGTATCTTAGCTTAACAATGGTTATTAAAATTTGTTCCACGTTGCGGCAATTTATCAATTTAAACGATAAACAACCTTTTCAATCTGACCAAGTCCGCTGAGAAATTCTTCGCTGATAGCCACCTTGTAGGTCTTGGACGGCATGTCCACCCCAATGTTCTCCAGCGGATCATTGATGGATATTTTCAGGCCGCATTTCCCGGGGTGCTCTTTTACCAATTCCTCTATCCGGCTGATAAAAGGTGCGGCAATATCATTAAGGCTAACCGAAAGCGTTACACTGCGAGTCATTTTGTCTTTCACCTCCGAAAGTAGTTGCATCTGGTTAATGCGTATCTCCAATAGTTCCGCATTACGGAAGCGTTCTTCCACCCTCGCTGTGATATAAACCGGGGTACCTTCTGCCAGAAAATGCTTGAATTTCAGGTAATCTTCAGCAAAGAGCAATAATTTCAGAGAACCTTTATAATCTTCCACCATAAAACGACCGAAATTCCGGCCCCGTTTGTCCATACCGATATATACATTGGTAATAATGCCGGCAAACGAGAACTGCCGGCCCTTAAGCGCCGGAAGATGCTCATCTGTAAGCTGATTGATGGTTATGCCGCAGAAACTTTTCAGTTCCAGACGGAAATCGTCCAGCGGATGCCCTGAAAGGTACATACCAATCACTTCCTTCTCCAGTCGAAGCTTCTCCAACAAGGGCCAGGGGTCGCAATCCGGAAGACCAGGCTCAGCAATATTCGCTTCGGAGGTTCCTCCGAACAGGGAATGTTGATTCGACAACAGATTGGCCTGGTAATCATTTGAATACTTAATAAGGCGTTCAATTCCATTGAATTTGTCCCCCACGGCACCAAAATACTGAGCCCGATGGTACCCGCCGAAGCAATCGAACGCCCCGCTATATACCAGGCATTCATAGGCTTTCTTATTCACCATGCGTGGATTTACCCGGCTGGAGAATTCAAAGACAGTCTGGTACGGCCCGTTTTCCCCGCGCTCTTCGATAATATTTTCAACGGCTTTACTTCCCACCCCCTTAATACCTCCCATGCCAAAACGCACTTCTCCCTTTTTATTAACTGTGAACTTAAAATCGCTTTCGTTTACATCCGGACCAAGTACCGGAATGCCCAACCGGCGGCATTCATCCATAAAAAAGGAAATATCTTCGATGTTATTCTGGGCGTTGAGTACCGCAGCCATGAATTCCGAAGGATAATGAGCCTTCAGGTAAGCCGTTTGGTAGGCCACAAAGGCATAACAGGTGGAATGCGACTTATTAAAGGCATAGGATGCAAAGGCTTCCCAATCAGTCCATATCTTATCGCAGACCTTCGGGTCGTGACCACGCTCTTTGCAGCCTTCGGTAAACCTGGACTTCATTTTATCCAGGACGTCCTTTAGTTTTTTTCCCATCGCCTTCCGAAGAGTGTCTGCTTCACCCTTGGAAAAACCGGCAAGCTTTTGAGAAAGCAGCATCACCTGTTCCTGATACACCGTTATCCCATAGGTATCGGCCAGGTATTCTTCCATCTCAGGAAGATCAAACACGACCTCTTCCAGACCTTGTTTCCGTTTGATAAACTTAGGGATGTATTCCAACGGACCCGGCCGGTAGAGAGCGTTCATGGCAATAAGGTCATCGAATTTGTCGGGACGAAGCTCTTTCAGGTACTTCTGCATGCCCGAACTTTCAAACTGAAACACTCCGTTGGTTTCTCCGCGTTGAAATAGTTCAAAGGTTTTTTCATCATCCAGCGGCAGTTCATCCGGGTCAATATCCCGCCCATGATTGGCTTTGATCATCCGAAGGGCATCCTTGATGATGGTAAGGGTTTTCAACCCCAGGAAGTCCATTTTAAGCAGGCCGGCATCTTCAATCACCTTTCCATCGAACTGGGTCACCAGCAGGTCCGAATCCTTGGAAGTAGTGGTGGGAATACAATCCGTGATATCATTCGGAGCAATGATTACTCCCGCGGCATGAATGCCTGTATTGCGTACCGATCCTTCCAGCAGGCGTGCTTCTTTCAGTATTTTAGATTGAAGGTCATTGCCTTCAATGATCTTCCGGAGTTTCTGGATGTTCCCGATATCATCGCTGTTGTATCCTTTTTGCTTCAGCGTATCCAGGTCCATATCGAACACATGCCGAAGCGAGGTGCCCGGCTTATCCGGCACCAGCTTGGTCAGGTAATTCGAATCGGCCAGGGGCAACTCCAGTGTGCGGGCCACGTCCTTGATGGACATCTTGGCCGCCATGGAACCGTAGGTGATGATCTGGGCTACCTGATTGCGACCGTATTTATCCACCACATATTCGATCACCTTTTGCCGCCCTTCGTCGTCGAAATCGGTATCGATATCGGGCATGCTCATCCGTTCGGGATTGAGGAACCGCTCGAACAGCAGATTATATTTAACCGGATCAATGTTGGTAATGCCAATGCAGTAAGCCACCGCACTGCCTGCCGCCGACCCACGACCCGGCCCCACCATTACGCCGAGGTCCCGTCCGGCACGGATAAAATCAGACACAATGAGAAAATAGCCGGCAAACCCCATGCTTTTGATAGTGAACAACTCGAAATCCAGGCGTTCACGCACGTCCGTACTGATCTCACCGTACCTTTTTTCGGCTCCCTCGTAAGTCAGGTGCCTCAGGTACTCGTCAATATCCTGATAGCCCGGTGGAATCGGAAAATCCGGCAGGAGAATGTCCCGCTTCAATTTCAGCGGCTCAATCTTATCGACGATTTCGTTGGTATTGTCGATGGCCTGAGGCAGGTCGCTGAACACCTGATTCATCTCGGCCTGCGTCTTGAAATAGAATTCATTATTCGGAAAGCCGAACCGGTAGCCTTTCCCGTCGCCGATGGGGGTGCTTTTCAACTCACCGGTATTGACACAAAGCAAAATATCGTGTGCGTCCGCATCTTCCTGATCAATATAATGGGAGTCATTGGAGGCGATGATCTTTACATTGTATTTTTTGGCGAATCGAAGCAGGGCAGCGTTCACCTGCTCCTGTTCCTCCATTTTGTGGCGTTGAATTTCAACATAATAATCTTCACCAAAAAGGTCCAGCCACCATTTGAAGAGTTTTTCAGCTTCATCCTCTCCCTTGTTCAGAATGGCCTGAGGCACCTCTGCACCAATACAGCAGGTGGTAGCGATCAGGCCCTTATGATATTGCAGTAATAGTTCTTTATCGATACGCGGCCACTTACTGTACAACCCCTCGATGTATCCCAGTGAGCAAAGCTTGGACAGGTTTTTATACCCCTCAGCATCCTTTGCCAGCAGCAACTGGTGGTGGCGGTTATCCCCGCTTTCCTTGGTAAAGCTCTTCCGGTGCCGGTCTTCCACCATGTAAAATTCGCAGCCAACAATGGGTTTGACATTAAACTTCGCCGCCTGAGCCACAAAATTGAAAACTCCAAACATATTTCCGTGATCGGTAATGGCCACGGCCCGCATATTGTCATTCTCTGCTTTCTGGAACAAGCCCTTAATGGCAGCCGCCCCGTCCAGAAGTGAATATTGTGTATGTACGTGTAAATGAGAAAATTCCGGCATAATCCTACGACTCCCCTTTTTTATCCAGTTCGCTCATCAAACTTACATAATTGTTAATTTAAAAATTCTCTGACTTTTCAACAGTTTCAGCACGTATTTTGTTAGATATTTGCGGTACATCCGGACAGAATCATTTTGAAAAAAGGAATCCGCATCGCTCTTCGTATAATTTTATGGTCTATACCAGGCATAGTTGCCTTGCTGGTGATCATCGGATTGCTCATACAAGTGCCGGCGGTACAGGATTTCGGCCGTCGCAAGGCTGTTACCTATTTGCAGAAAAAACTAGGAACAGATGTCGCCATCGGACATCTGCGGCTTGGATTACCCAACACGCTGCTGCTGGAAAATGTTTACCTGGAAGACCAGCAGGAGGACACATTGCTGGCCGCCGGGGAACTTTTTGTGCATATTAGCCCCTTCCGGCTATTGAATAACGAAATCCGGATCAATCATGTACGTGTGGAAAAGTTTTATGCAAACCTCCGCCTCGATGAAGACAGCACCTTCAATTTCGACTACATGATCGATGCCTTTGTCTCAGAGCCCGCCACAACTCAACCCGAAGACAGCACGGCAACAAGCATGAGAATCTCACTCGGTGATTTCGACCTGAATGATATCCGGCTGGATTACCGGGACGAAACCAATTCATCTTCAGCCGCAGTTTCATGGAAACGCTTCCATGCCCGGATAACCGATTCGGACATCGAACAAATGCGCTTTGGTGCCAGAGAAACCTCCGTCACCGGCCTTTACCTTGCCTACAGGGACCAGGTCGCAGGACTGGAAACTGAAAACCGGATGGGCAGGCTGGGGCTTTCGTCATTAATACTCGATTTAACAGCACAACATATTGAACTGGGAGACGTCCGGCTGGACAGTGCACTTGCAGCGCTGGCCTTTCGCGCTCCCGCCGGCGGGAGCGATTCCCCGGCGACGATTGCCATTCCGGAATCAGGCGAACCAGCAACAGATCCCGGCTGGAAAGTTACTTTAAAAAAGTTACTGGTCAGCCATACCGGGTTTCAATTTAACGACCATACCGCTCCGCCACAACCCTCCGGTATGGATTACATGCATTTGAATATAAGCAATTTAAACCTGGATCTTCGTAAACTCAGCTATGCCCCTGGAGGCATCTCCGGCGACCTGAAAAGCGCCTCCCTCCGGGAAGAAAGCGGGCTGAACGTAAAGCAATTCCGGACAGCTTTTAAATACAGCCCCACAGGCGCATCGCTTCATGGCTTATATCTGGAAAGCGGTGGCAGCGTGTTACAAGACCGAATTATCATTGGCTACCCTTCGCTGGAGCAGGTATCAGAAAACCCGGCTCTTTTGTCGGTTGAAGCAGATCTGCCTGACTGCCGGATCAGTTATGCCGACTTGTTGCTCCTGGCCCCAGTTCTGCCAGCGTATGAACCCTTCCGTTCCACGCGCAAGGGCACCATCCGGATTGACGGGCGTGCGCATGGCACCCTTGACGACCTGGTTATAGAGCAATTGGACATAAGTACGCTAGAACAGACCCGTCTGTTAGCCAGAGGGCATTTAAAAGGCCTTCCCGATATGGAAAAAGCATGGTTTGAGGTGGAGCTTGATGAACTTAGCTCGGGCAACCTGGACCTGTCCCGGCTTGCCGGAACTGATATGATCCCTTCCTCGGTTCAGATCCCCCCGTCCTTTTCACTGGAAGGCACATTTAAAGGAAGCATGAATCAGTTCGCCGGCAAGGTTTTTCTTCGTTCTACCTATGGGAACATGTCAGCCGAAGGCGGCATGAGCCCTGGCAAAGGGGAAGGTCGTGAACAATATGCTGCCACAGTCAGTACTTCCGGATTTGACCTGGGCCGTCTCCTGAAGCAGGAAGACACCCTGGGCCGGGTCAGTTTTCAGGCCAATGTGGAAGGCAAGGGAACGACACTGGAAACCGCCGATGCACGAGTGGGCGGCATGCTGGAAGAGTTGACTTATAACGGCTATACGTATCGCGGACTGGAATTGAAAGGAAGCATCCGTGATGAGCAGGTTACCGCCAGGGCCAATATGCAGGATCCCAATATCCGCTTTACCCTGAACGGGTCGGGCAACTTGTCTGGCAATTATCCGGCAGTTAACATGGCCCTGAAGCTGGACACGCTGAACCTTCAGGCACTGAATCTTTACGAAAAGAAACTGGCTTTCGGCATGGAGCTCATTGCTGACCTGCCCACCGCAGATCCGGACTACCTGAACGGACATATCTCTGTAAATAACCTGACCTTGCAACTCGATAGTGGTCAGTACCGGATCGATACCATCCTGATGAATGCTGCCGCGACGGATACCCTCAAAACCATCGGGCTGCGCTCGGAATTCATGCATGTTGCTCTTGCAGGTAATTTTACTACCAGTGGACTGGTTCCGGCGATTATGGAGCATGCAAACCGATATTTTGCTGCCGCCGATTCATTATCTTCATTATCGCAGCCATTGGTCACTGCAAATGCAGATACGTCCGCAGCTGATAGCATCGTGCAGCAATTGACCCTGACTGCGCGGATCTTTCATCCGCCGGTATTGCGGGAATTACTGCCGGAGCTCACACGGA
The DNA here is from genome assembly GCA_036570465.1 of Anseongella sp. Classification (GTDB taxonomy): domain Bacteria; phylum Bacteroidota; class Bacteroidia; order Sphingobacteriales; family Sphingobacteriaceae; genus Anseongella. Next base: position 19 of record DATCYD010000119.1, on the reverse strand, counting down.
TGGATACCATTTGCATCGA
>DATCYD010000118.1:0-4273 GCA_036570465.1 Anseongella sp. | reverse complement strand
GTCGGTTCACATATGCTTACGACAGCCGGTATTATGCTGAATTCAACTTTGGTTATAATGGTTCTGAACGGTTCTATAAAAATAATCGTTTTGGCTTTTTCCCTTCCGGCGGCCTTGCCTGGAGCATTTCCAATGAAAAATTCTGGAGTGAACTAAAGCCGGTGGTTTCAAACCTGCGACTTCGCGCAACCTACGGACTGGTAGGGAACGATGCGATCGGAAGCGCAGCGGACCGTTTCTTTTACCTGTCTAATGTCGATATGAATAATGAAGGTCGTTCTGCCGTATTTGGCACCGACCGGAGTTATTCCCGCGACGGGGTTTCCATTTCAAGGTATTCAAACTTTGATATCACCTGGGAAACCGCCTATAAGACCAACCTTGCGCTTGAGGTTGGCTTATTTGACAAGGTGCAGATCATGGCGGACTTCTTTAGGGAGCACCGTAAGAATATCCTGATGCCCAGGCAAGATATTCCTTCTACTATGGGGTTGTCGGCGCCTATTTCGGCGAATCTGGGAGAGGCCATTGGCAAGGGAGTGGACATTTCCGTCGATTATTCCCACAGCTTGCCTTCGGGAGTTTGGATGCAGGCCCTGGCCAACTTTACCTATGCTACCAATGCTTTCGAGGTATATGAAGAGCCGGAATACGATGAGTCGTGGCTGACACGGGTGGGGTACCCGATATCCCTGCAACGGGGTTTTATTGCTGAACGCTTGTTCCTGGATGATGAGGAAGTGGCCAACGCTCCACGTCAGAACTTCGGAGAGGTCAGAGGCGGAGACATCAAATACCTGGATGTCAATCAAGACGGCGAGATCACTGCTCTGGATAAGGTGCCGCTGGGTTATCCCACTGTTCCTGAGATCAACTACGGTTTCGGACTTTCGGCAGGTTACCGTGGCGTTGATATTTCTGTTTTCTTCCAGGGTCTGGCCAGAGAGTCATTCTGGATAGATGCGGCAGCGACAGCTCCCTTTGCATCTTATGTGTATTCCGGAGAGTCTTTTCCTTCAGGCACCATTCTTCAAAATCAATTGTTAAAGGCATATGCCGAAAGTCACTGGTCGGAAGATAACCGGGACGTATATGCCTTGTGGCCCCGGCTAAGCGCAACGGCTAATTCCAATAATCAGCAACGTAGCACATGGTTTATGCGAGATGGCGATTTCCTGCGGCTGAAACAGCTGGAAATCGGCTATTCTTTCTCGGAAAACGTTCTCACACGCTTGCGGCTGGCTACGCTTCGGGTTTACGTAAGCGGAACCAATTTACTTACCTGGAGTAAGTTCAAATTATGGGACGTTGAGATGGCTGGGAATGGCCTTGGCTATCCGATACAGCGAGTATATAATCTTGGATTACAGGTGTCCTTCTAAAAAATTCAGCAATGAGAAAGAAACAATATAAATGGACCTGCGTCGGGCTGGTATTACTGATATGCTCTGCCTGTTCGAATTACCTGGATGTGGTCCCCGATAATGTAGCGACGCTAGAGAATGCGTTCACGATGCGAAGTGCCGCGGAAAAGTTCCTGTTCACCTGTTATTCGTGGATGCCGCTGCACGCGAATTCCGGAGCGAATGGGCATTTGCTGGGAGATGAACTGTGGGGGGTGTATCCGCATAACACAATTAGTTCATGGAAAGTCGCCAGGGGCGAACAAAACGTGGTATCTCCGATTTTGAATTACTGGGACGGAGGTAGCGGAGGGAAAGACATGTACAGCGCGATCAGGGATTGCAACATCTTCCTGGAGAATATCGGTAAGGTGCCTGATATGGAGGACATGGAGAAAGAGCGGTGGATCGGAGAAGTGCTGTTCCTCAAAGCCTACTACCATTTCTGGCTTATGCGCATGTATGGCCCCATTCCGCTGGTTCGGGAAAACCTTCCTATCACAGCGGGCCTGGACGAAGTGCGTGTGCACCGTGATTCGTTCGATGAATGCGTTGATTACGTGGTTGAATTAATCGACAGCGCTACGATGTATCTTCCCGACCGGATCGAAAACGAATCGTCAGAACGCGGTCGCATTACCCGTTCAATCGCGCTATCTATAAAAGCCTATATCCTGGTAACAGCAGCAAGTCCTCTATTCAACGGGAATACAGACTATTCAGAGCTGGTGAGCAAAGACGGTGTGCAACTGATCAGTCAGGAATATCGTCCGGAAAAGTGGCAACGAGCGGTGAATGCATGCAGGGAAGCAATCGAACACTGCCATTCGCAAGGAATAGGACTGTATTACTTTACCCCTTCAGTGAGCCAGAATGCACTTTCGGATACGACCATTACGAAGATGAGCATTCGTAACAGTATTTGTGAACGCTGGAATTCAGAAGTGATCTGGGCAGACCCCAACAGCCTGCTTCCACAGGTGCAATATTCACCCAGGACCTGGGATCCTTCCAGAAGCTTTACCGGATTGACCGGCCGTTATGGCCCACCGATTAAAATAGCGGAAATGTTCTATTCAGAAAACGGTGTTCCTATTGAAGAAGATATTGGATATAACTACGCCGGTCGTAAACAATTGCAGGTTGCCGGAGCCGAAGACCGCTTCAATATACGGGAAGGATACACGACTGTTGGATTGCACTTCAACAGGGAGAACCGCTTCTATGCGAGCCTGGGTTTTGATGGGAGCGTTTGGTACGGACAGGGGAAGTACAATGACAGGGACCCTTGGTATATCTTCGGAAAAAAGGGGCAGGCGGCGTCGGTGATTAACATTGAAAACCACAGCAGCACGGGTTATTGGCCTAAAAAACTGATCAGTTATCAGAATATTATCGAAGTGTCCTCCTATACTTCGCAATGGTATCCCTGGCCGGTCATGCGGTTGGCCGGCCTGTACCTGCTATATGCCGAAGCCCTGAATGAGTTATCCGGACCAGGCGCCGAGGTGTACGAGTACGTCAATCTGGTAAGGGCCCGTGCCGGCCTGCCGACGGTGGAGGATGCCTGGACGAATCATTCGCGTCAGCCATCCAAATACCTGAACAAGGAAGGCTTGCGGGATATCATTCACCGGGAGCGTCTGATCGAACTGATCTTCGAAGGGCACCGTTACTGGGATCTGCGCCGGTGGAAAAAGGCGACCGAGGAGTTAAATAAACCCATTACCGGGTGGAGCCTGTTGCAGGAAGAACCCGAGACCTACTACCGGGAAGTGACACTCTACCAGCAGACGTTCAGCCTTCGTGATTATTTATGGCCCATCTCCGAAAGGAGTATCGTAGTTAATAAAAACCTGATTCAAAATCCGGGATGGTAAGCATGAAAATCAAATCAAAGATCATGAAACTGAACACATATATACTTCTGGTTCTCATCGTGTCATGTGTATGCTCATCATGCGACGAGTATGCCCATAAACCGATTGTGGAGGGTGGGCTACCCGACCCGGTAACAAATATCAGGGTAGAAAATGAAGCGGGAGCGTCGGAAATATTCTATACCCTTCCCGCGAACGACGTTTCCTACGTGATGGCCGAATATGAAACCAGGGAGGGGGAGCAAAAGATCGCCAAGTCTTCGATCTATAAAAAGAGCCTCCGGGTGGAAGGCTTTCCCATTGCCGGCAACTATACCGTGACCCTGTATTCTGTAGGAAGAAGCGAAGAACGATCGGCGCCTGTTAAGATAACGGTCAGCCCAGACACCCCTGCCTATTTGACCACCTATGGCAGCCTGAGGGTGTTGGATGACTTCGGTGGAATTACGGTGATGGCGGATAATCAATACGAAGCCGACCTTTCCCTGGGAGTGGTTACTCCGGATTCAACAGGTACCTGGGCTGCCGCGGGAATACACTATACTCAACAACCGGAAATTCGATTTTCGATCAGGGGATACGAACCTGTTGAACGGAAATTCGGCGTTTTCATAAAAGACAGGTGGGGAAACACCAGCGATACGCTCTATTCCGATAACCTTCCCCTTTTCGAGGAAGAAATTGATCGCAGCGATTTCAAGGAGGTACAACTCCCCACCGATACCTACGAGGGTCACGCCAATGGACGGTTGCCCATTAAACTGATGTTTAACGACATCATCAATAATAACATGAACTGTTTTCACACCAAGCCGCTGACAGGGATCCCTCAACATTTTACCTTTGATATGGGGCTTACGGCTAAACTAAGCAGGTTCCGGCTCTGGCATCGGTGGGGATTGTACTTCAATGCGGGGAATCCAAAACGCTTCGAAGTATGGGGAAGCAACAATCCGGATCCGGATGGAAGCTGGGAAAGCTGGACAAAGT
>DATCYD010000117.1:0-2256 GCA_036570465.1 Anseongella sp. | reverse complement strand
TGGTGTTTTCTGAGGTTGTGTGCTCGTTCCAGGGCTTGCCGTTAATGGTCACGGTGGCTCCTTCGGCCCACTCCGGGATGCGTAAATGCAGCGGGAAAATTACCTTTTTGGATGTTTTAATGGTAAATCGTATGGATTCTTCAAAAGGATAAGCGGTTTCTTCCCGGATGCTGACGGGAATTCCCCCTGCTACCCTGGCGGTTACTTCCGATGGGCCGTAAACAAGGGCGGCCAGTCCTTTGTCGGCGCTGGCATACCAAAGATTTTGAACGAATTTGGGCCATCCCTGGTGCATGTTGGCGGTGCAGCAAGGGTATCCTGTTAGCAGGCCGAAGCAAAGATCTGTACCGCCGTGAAAGTCATCTACGAAGAAATTTCGCTTGTTCCGCGTCAGCAATACCTGATTGGCGCTTTGGAAGTATTGCCGGTTGTTGAAGTCATCGGTTGCCTGGGTGGGGAGCGCATTGTAGGCGATTTTTTCAAGGCGGGCGGCAAAATCAATGTCTCCGGTGATGGACAGCATGTTTTCCAGGGAGAACATCATCTCAACTACCGAACAGAATTCGATGCCCTGGGTAGGGACGTTGCCATGCATCGCTTCGTCTCCGCCGTACATTCCCTGGGCCTGACCATGGAAGATCCGGATATCATCAAAGGCTTTTTTTACTGCTTTCAGGTACACTGAATCGGGGTTCTGCTGATAATATATTAGCGGTGATTTGATGCCCTGGGCCAGGTTCACGCAGTGAAAACTTTGAGATTGTCCTACATGCTGCCTGGCGATCAGTTCCTGGTTAAATGGGTACCTGTTGTTCACATTATACGGATATAGGTGGCTTACTCCGGGAACGCCGGCTGGGTAATCGTTCAGAAAGACCGCGGTATAGGGAAACGTTTGTTTGTGCAACAGTTGTCCCAGCTCGAGCAGAAAAGGTTCTCCGGTTAAATTATAAAGCCAGTAAACAACCATCAGGTTATCGGCGCCCCGGCGGTTGGCCCAGAAGGTCCAGTGATCCAGGGGATGTTCCGGCAGTTGCTGCAATTGGTATTGGAAATAGCTGGTAAGCACTTCGATGACCCGGGGGTCCTGGGTGGCGCTGTAATATTGTTTTAATATCTTCAGCATGACCATGCGGGGCCACCAATCTTCCCGCATGCCCTTTTGCAGACCGGCTTCTTCTTTTATTTCGCCTTCGGCCACCAGGGGGCCAATGTAGCCGTCTTCCCGTTGATGGGTCAGGGTCCATTCGACCCAGGGTTGAACTTTGGCAATCAGTTCCTTATCATTCAGAATGTAGGCCAGGGGAAGCAATCCGTCGATCCAGTAAGGCCCCCGTTCCCAGGCATCTCCGTCGCCGCCCAGCCAGGCATTCCGAGAGCCCACCACCGATGCATACTTTTGATCCAGGTGGCCGGTCAGACCTGTTTTCATCCTCTGTAGTTGCTCTTTTAACCAGCCCCCGGGGCGAATGGCGCCCAGCGGGAGTTGCAAATAGGGCCGTTCTTTCAATGGAGCCCGGTTATTGAGATACAGGGAAGACTGCGGGTCTGTTGCCGGGGATTGCGCCAGGCTGACCCGGACTGGTAGAAAGAGTAAGGTCAGGATAAAAATAGCAGATAATTTCTTCATGGTTTGGAAAAATAGGTCGTTCTCAACACAAACCTACAAGAAAAAAGTATCTTTAGGACATGAAAATATTAATCTCAATTTGTGCATCATGTCTGTTGTGCCTGGCCGGAAATACCGGCTTCGGACAAGGCTTTAAGCAGCTGTTCAATGGAAAGGATCTCGCTGGATGGACCATTCACGGGACTGAAAAATGGTATGTGGAAGATGGTACGCTGGTTTGTGAAAGCGGCCCGGATAAACAATATGGCTATCTTTCAACCAATGAGGAATATACCGATTTTATCCTCGAAGTTGAATTTAAGCTGGAAGCAAACGGCAATAGCGGTGTTTTTATCCGCTCGGATATTGAAGGAACCAAGATCAGTGGCTGGCAGGTGGAAGTGGCGCCTCCGGGATCAAACACGGCCGGAATTTATGAATCTTACGGAAGGGGATGGCTTATAAAACCCGATGCGGAGCTGGACAAACAGCTTGATCCTGATGGCTGGAACAAAATGAAGATCCGAGCCAAAGGCGATGAGATCACTTCCTGGCTCAATGGCAAAAAAAATGGTCCATTTGAGCGATGAAAAAATTGGAGATGCGAGCGGTTTTATCGCACTACAGATTCACGATGGAGGTGGTAT
>DATCYD010000116.1:0-7502 GCA_036570465.1 Anseongella sp. | reverse complement strand
CTGTCCGCCCAGTTCACGGGTGTTTTCCAGCAGATCTTCCAGCTTTCGTCCATTGAGAATGCCATAATTCTGGTCGAGGTTGTATTTTTCGACATCGAAATATACGGTGCCGTTTACCTCGTAGGCATAGCCATTGTCTATGATTTGCCGGATCATCTCTATTTGTTCGATGATATGGGCCGTTGCTGCCGGTTCGATGCCTGGGGGCAACACATTGAAGGTTCGCATGACTTCGTGGAAATCAACTGTGTATTTCTGCACTACTTCCATGGGTTCAAGCTGTTCCAGTTTTGCCTTTTTGGAGATCTTGTCTTCTCCATGATCACTGTCACCTTCCAGATGACCGGCATCGGTGATGTTCCTCACGTACCGGACCTTATAGCCAGCGTGTTGCAGGTACCGGAAGATCAGGTCGAATGAAATGAACGTGCGGCAATTGCCCAGGTGGACATCACTATACACGGTGGGGCCGCAGACGTACAGGCCAACGTAGGGGCTTTTGATGGGCTTGAACAGTTCTTTCTGCCGGCTCAATGAATTATATAGGGTGATTGGTTGCATGCTAGTTTCGGGTTGCTGGTTTCTGGTTTCTGGTTTTTAGCCGCAGGGCCGTGCTGATTGGGTAATGGTCGGATAATTTTTTTTTCATGATCCGGTAATTCAGGACTTCAAAAGACTCCTTATCTGATAATATGTGATCGATCTGAAAATTGGGAAAGGCACCTGCGTAGGTGATGGAATAGCCGCTTCCTTTTTTACCAAAGCTGCTCTGCAGGCCTTTGCTGCGGATCGTCTGGTATGCATAGGACATGGGCGTATCGTTGAAATCTCCGCAAACCACGACCGGGTAAGGGCTTTCACTGACCAGCCCTGCAACGGTTTCGGCCTGGCCGGCTCTTTCTACGAATGCCCGTTTCAGGCGACCTCCAATCCGGCGCGATGAGCTCATATCGGGCTCCAGGTTGTCTTTTACTTTGGAAAGATACCGGTAATCTTCGGGCTGAAAGCTGATCGATTGCAGGTGCAGGTTGAAGACGCGAATGGTCTGTTCCTGAACGGTAATGTCAGCGTAAATGCAAGCGTTGTAGCTTTTGTTACTTCTGAAATGCACTGCTTTCCGGTTCTCAATCGGATATTTTGAAAAAATGGCTAACCCGCGGGTTTCAAAATCGTTTTTTTCGATGACTTCAATGAAATGGTAGCGTGCCCCCAGGATACGTATCAGGCTGTCCCGAATGTCAAACGGGCCTTCGGGGCGGGTATAGAATTCCTGAATGGCCAGAATATCGGGGTTGGCTTCTCCGATGACCCGAAGCATGCCTGATTTGATCTCTTCACTGAAGTTTTTCCCATAACGGCTGAAACTATGTGAATTAAAACTCATGATCTGTAACGCACTGTCGGGCAAGGGTTGGTGAGAGGGAAGGCGAAATCCGAAATGCCGGCTGTGGAAGGGCAGTCCGGCCAGCAACAGGAGCAAAGGGATCCAGAATCGTCTCTTGCGCCTGAGGAGCCAGAAAAAGAGGAAGAATAGATTTGCGATGACCAGGAAGGGGTAAGCCAATCCGAAGAAGGCCACGGGCCAGAAACTGGCGGGGCTGACATACGGTGCCAGGTAGCTGATCAGCAGACCACCGCCGGCAATCAGATAGAGGGCCAGGGTAAGTTTGCTGAAGAGACTGTGCTTGTGCCTTGTTCTTCTTCTTCGTGCCATTACTCTTTGCCGCTTGCCCTGAAAAGTTTATTCTTTTCTTCAGTAGTCAGGCTTTCATAACCCGATTTGGATATTTTGTCCAGGATGGCGTCAATCTCGTCCTGCCGGCTAGTCTCCGGCTGTTTCGCCGGTTTCCTCTTACTAGTGTATTTTACTTTGAGGGGTGACCGGCGTTTAAAAATACTTCCTGCTCCCTCGAAAATCTTCATGAAGGGGCGTGACCAATCCTTCCCCTTCCGGAGTTGCCGGATGAACAGGAAGCCAAACAGAGCGCCACCCAGGTGTGCGATCATGCCGCCGGGGTTGGTGCCTGCAATACTCAGGAAGTCAAAAATGACCAATACCAGGGCTATGTATTTAAGTTTTACCGGTCCCAGCAACAGTAAAAAAAATGTATAGTCCGGCAACAAGGTGGCGCTGGCAACCAGAATGGCCATGACGCTGGCCGACGCACCGATCAGGAAGGCCCCTCCAACCATGTCCTGGAGGTATGGAAATAGATTATAGCTGATAATAAATAGCAGTCCACCTGCGATCCCGCCAAGGAAATAGATGCTGATAAGCTTTTTCCGGCCGATGTATTCCTCCAGCAACCGGCCAAAAAAGAACAGAAACAGCATGTTTACCAGGATGTGCCAAAGACCTGCATGGAGGAACATGTAGGTGATGATCGTCCAGAACCGGAGCGGCAGCAGCTCCAGAGATGCCGGAAGAGTCAGGTATTGTTGGTAGAACAGTTCGATACTGCCTGAACGAAAGATCAATCGTTCAAAGATGAAGAAGATATTGAAGAATAGAAACAGACCTACGTTTATCACAATGAACTGGTAGGTCACCTTCCCCGACTGCCTTATATTTTGTTTCAGTTCGTTCAGAAAACTCATAGACCGTTTACTAAATTGCTTAAAAGAATCGTTTCGGCTTGCCGATGTTCCAGATTTTGATCAGAATGAAACCGGTCACGAGTCCGCCGAGATGCGCAAAATGCGCAACGTTGTCTCCTTCAAAACGAGCAGCCCCCAAAAATAGTTCCATTACACCATACAAGATAACAAAATATTTGGCCTTAATCGGGATGGGCAGGAAGATCATCATCAGCTCCACATTGGGGAACATCATGCCGAAGGCGAGCAGCAGGCCGAATACCGCTCCTGAAGCGCCTATCAGTGGAGCATTTGCCTTGGCGAATAGATCAACAGAGGATGTGGGTGGACACTGGAACATGTTGCCGACGATCGCGCACCCTTCCGTATAGGGCGTTGTAACAAATCCTCCTGTCATCTGGTAGATGCCGAAGGCATTCACGGCCATTTGAATGGCCAGGGCGCCCAGTCCTGTGAAAATATAGTATTGAAGGAATCGTTTAGGCCCCCAAACGGATTCAATGGCGCTGCCGAACAGGAATACAGCGTACATATTGAAAAAGATATGAAAGAAACCGCCATGCATGAACATGTAGGTGATGGGTTGCCATACCCGGAAGAAATCTGAATCAAAATAATGCGCCCCGAAGGTGTGAACCATGAACTGTTCATTGGTCAAGACCGTGGCCAGAAAGAAGAGGCCGTTGATGATCAGCAGGTTCTTGACCACAATTGGCATTCGGGGAGCGAAGGAAGGTCGGTAATTCATAACTTTTCAAATCGTTTTGCTAATTCATCCAGGCCAAGTGTGATAAAAGTTGGTTTGCCGGAGATACCTGTTTTCGGTGTCTTGCAGGCAAATAGTTCATCGATCAGCCGGTTCATTTCTTCCCGGTTAAGCAGTACACCTGCCTTCACGGACGTATTTCTTGCCAGGGAGCGGGCCAGGTTGCTGCGTTTGTCAAGTTTCAGCAAGGCCAGGTGCTGTTTGTAATTTTCAATGAGCTTTTCAAATGCATGATTTTCATTTCCCTCCGGAAGATCGGCCGGTGTGCCATCAACAATAATAGTCGTTTTTCCGAATTCCCGGAAATCAAAACCCAGTGCGCGGATGTCATCCCGCAGTTCCATGACCAGGACAAAGTCAGCCGGGCTTAATTCCACCGTCTGTGGGAAGAGGTTTTGCTGGGTCGCCCCCTTTTTATTCTCCAACTGGTCGAGGTATCGTTCGTACAGGATTCGCTCGTGAGCGGCCTGCTGGTCAATGATAATGCATCCCGACTTGATGTGAGAAAGAATATAACGCTGATGCAGCTGGAATGTTTGTAACTCAGGCAGTGCTTCTTCCCTGATCTCTCCTTCGGGAAGCAATGTGGCGGGTCGTGCAGGTTCTTCTGCACGAGAAATGCTGTACAATTGTTCCCAGTTGCCCGGATTTAACCGGGGCGTATTGTACCCGGGTGGCTGATTGCCGGATCCACGGGTTGAAGTGGTTCCCGGTCCGGAGGTGGTTCCCGGGCTCGTGTCAGAGGATGGGGGATCAAAGGGATTGAAGTCCGGATTGACCCGTATCACCGGCAGTTTGATATCCGTTGGGTTCTGCTGAAACTCTACCAGGTTTTGATCAGCCTCAAAATCAAGCGTTGGCGCAATATTATACCGCCCCAGAGAACGTTTTACTGCTGATCGGATGATGGCATATATCGTTTTTTCGTCCTCGAATTTGATTTCTGTCTTCGTTGGATGGACGTTGATATCGATGTGGGCCGGATCGATGCTGATGAACAGCATGTAAAAGGGATAGCTTCCGGGTACCAACAGTTCTTCGTAAGCGTTCATGATTGCATGATGCAGGTATCCGTCCCTGATGTAGCGATCATTGACGAAAAAATATTGCTCACCGCGGGTTTTTTTGGAGTAGCCGGGTTTTCCGGCGAAACCATGGAGGCTGATGATATTCGTTTCTTCTTCCACAGGCACCAGGCGTTCTCCGTAGGAATGCCCGAATACGTGGATAATCCGCTGTTTCAGTGTGGATTTGGGAAGATGAAAAACTTCCTGTCCGTCATGGTGCAGCGAAAAGAACAACTGCGAATGTGACAAAGCAATGCGCAAAAACTCGTCTATTATATGCCTCATTTCCACGCCATTGCTTTTTAGGAAGTTGCGTCTGGCCGGAACATTGAAAAATAGATTTTTAATGCTGACAGAGGTGCCAATGGGGCATTGGCAGGGTTCTTCTTTCGTGATTTTTGAGCCTTCGGTTTGTATCAGAATACCGACCTCGTCTTCTGCCCGGCGGGTTTTCAATGTTACCTGGGCAATGGCTGCCAGAGATGCGAGCGCTTCTCCCCGGAAACCCATGGTTCGAATCAGGAAAAGATCAGCCGCCTTGCGGATCTTGGAAGTGGCATGGCGCTCAAAACAAAGTCGTGCATCGGCGGTGGACATACCGCTCCCGTCATCAGTTACCTGAATCAGTGCTTTCCCGGCATCCTTTACGATCAGGCGGATGGATTGGGCCCCGGCATCCAGGGAATTTTCCATCATTTCCTTCACAGCTGAGGCGGGTCGTTGAATCACTTCCCCGGCAGCAATCTGATTGGCAACCGAGTCGGGTAATAATTGGATTTTATCAGGCATTAATTTCTATCCGGGCCGTAAATTTATCTATAAATTTGTTAGTTTGCCAATCATTATGCAAGGTCGTTACGTATCAATCCTTTTACTGCTTCTGTTTTCCGGTTTGACTTCCAGTGCTCAGAAAAGGCCGGTGGGTGTCATTGATCCGGCTGTTGTGGAGCGGGCGCGTAAAGCGGAACCCTCTTTTCAGGAATGGTCGGCGATGGAACGGTCGCTGACTGTGCTGAATAACCAGGAGGGGCTGATCCCGGTCAGGGACGTGCTGCCTGGCCGCATCGCAGCCGTCAGTATTGTCTCCAATGAGGAGTTCCAGGCGACCCGCGAGAAGAAGAGCGATCATTTTAATTCCTTTCTGGATCATATTAGCAATTACACACCAGCCAGACTTTTTATGCTGCCCAACGATACCACAGCAGAAGTATTCGGGGAGGTAATCACCAGCCTGGAGCGGTATCCCATGATCATCGTGGGGTTGCATACCGATTCCCGGAACTGGGCAGACAACTATGGGATCAGCCCGCAGGCGATGCTTTTTATCCAGCAACTGAGCACCGCGCATGAGGTGGTGCTGGCCTATTTTGGAAATGTACACGGACTGGCGAATTTCGATGGTTACGGTCCGCTGGTGTGGGCTCCTTCGGATAGTGAAGCTGCCAGGGCATTGAGTCCCCAGCTTATTTTCGGCGCTTTTGGATCACGTGGTAAACTGAAGGCGGACGTAGGGGAGGTGTTCGTTGCTGGTGCAGGAGATACTACTCAGCCCCTTCACCGTCTGAAATATACAATGCCGCAGGAGCTGGGGATTAATCCCCGGGATCTGGACGAGATTGATTCAATTGCCATAGAAGGCATGCAGGCCCGGGCTTTTCCGGGCGTAGTGGTGATGGCGGCCAAAGATGGAAAAGTATTCTACTGGAAGGCTTTTGGAAATCATGAATACGGGATGGAAAAGACCTGGCAGCCCACCCGCAAAAATGATGTGTTTGACCTGGCTTCCATCACAAAAATAGGAGCCACGCTGATGGCTACCATGAATCTGGAGGAAGAAGGCCGGATCAATCTGGACGGAAAATTCAGCAGCTACGTAACGGAGGCTTCCCAAACAAATAAGAAGGACATTCTCATTAAAGAGCTGCTTACCCATCAGGCGGGCCTGGTCCCCTTTATCCGTTTTTGGGTTCCGGCCATGGAAACCGCCGGTGTTTTCAGTGCGGATTCGTCTGCCAGCCATCCATACCGGGTTGCGGAAGGGATGTATATCCAAAAAGATTACTTTCACGATGTCATGTGGAAGGAAATGTTGGAGTCGCCGGTTCGCTCCCGGGGTAAGTATGTTTACAGTGACCTGAGTATGTATTTTATGCGGGCGGTGGTTGAATCCGTGACCGGAGAACGAATTGATCATTACCTGGCGAGGGAGTTCTACCGTCCTTTGGGGTTGAGTACCATGGGTTTTCAGCCGCGCTACAGGATTCCGCTGGAACGCATCATTCCTACTGAAGATGATAATTATTTCAGAATGCAACTGCTGCGGGGCGATGTGCACGATGAAGGAGCGGCCATGGCGGGTGGTATTTCAGGCCATGCCGGACTTTTTTCCGATGCTAACGATTTGATGATCCTGTCCCAGATGCTGCTGAACGGAGGTGTCTATGGCGGCCGCCGCTACCTGGACAGTGTTACGATTGCCTTGTTCAATACGCCGCCCTATAAAGGAAATCGTCGGGGGTTAGGCTTTGATAAACCGTCTCCCGACCCGTCTTCTACCCTGATGAAAGCCGGTGTTTCGCCGGAAACCTTCGGACATACCGGGTATACCGGCACCTGCTTCTGGGTGGATCCGGAATCAGACATTATCTATATTTTCCTGTCCAATCGTGTAAACCCGGTTAGAAGCTCGAAATACACCGAATTGGAAATCAGGCCCCGGATGCGGAAAGTAATCTATAAGGCAGCATTGAAAGATTAGCAGGGCGAGCTTCAAACCAGCGGGTCGCAGTTTCGTACCCGTTCTGGGTATAACCCGGCTATTTCCCGGTAATAATCTTCGTAAATGGGCATGATGTGTTTGATGTCAAATTCTCTTGCGCGTTCCAGAGCGTTTTTCTTGAATTGCTGAAGGCGGTCCTCGTCTTCGACAATTTCAATCGCCTTTTTGGCCATGCCATCAATGTCTCCAACTTCCAGCAGGAAACCGGTTCTGCCATCGATATTCAGTTCAGGTAGTCCGCCGGTGTTTGATGAAATTACCGGTACACCGCAGGCCATTGCTTCCAGTGCGG
>DATCYD010000115.1:0-4006 GCA_036570465.1 Anseongella sp. | reverse complement strand
AATCAAATGAGCGTGCTTCAGACAGGCCTGAATCAGACAGCACTTTTGTAATAGCGGCCGTCAACGTAGTCTTGCCGTGGTCAACGTGACCGATTGTACCAATATTTACGTGTGGTTTGGAACGGTCAAATTTTTCTTTTGCCATGTTTATTGTTATTGTAGTGGGTTATTTATATAAATTTCTTTATCCCTCTATTTGGAGCCATTGACGGGACTTGAACCCGTGACCTCTTCCTTACCAAGGAAGTGCTCTACCGGCTGAGCTACAACGGCGGTTGTTGCTTCGCAACAGTTTCTAGTTTCTAGTTGCTGGTTTCCAGTCCCTGGATTCGAGTTACCGGCCTTGCGGCCAGGTTCGAGGTTCCAGGTTACCTGCCTCACAGCCGGATTGAAACTTTCGAGCGGGAGACGAGGCTCGAACCCGCGACCTACAGCTTGGAAGGCTGTCGCTCTACCAACTGAGCTACTCCCGCATATTACCATGCCATTCCGCTTCTTAACAATAAACCACGTCCTGGCTAAACCGGATGTCTGATGTTCCGTGGGGAGAGCAGGATTCGAACCTACGAAGCCGAAGCAGCAGATTTACAGTCTGCCCCATTTGACCGCTCTGGAATCTCCCCATGTTCACTCATGATTCGCTTGATCATTGGCCTTTCAGCCAAATCCCGGACCCTTTTGGTCCGACGTTTCGCAAGGCGTTCAGTGTTCCGTATTTCCCAATCCGGATGAGCCCCCTGCCGGGATCGAACCAGCGACCTACTGATTACAAGTCAGTTGCTCTACCAGCTGAGCTAAGGAGGCTTATTAACGGCTCTGTCCCGCTATTCTAAAACGTTTCGAGTCAGCCCCTCAGACATTGACGCGTCACAACAAGCCGGCGTTTATTTTTAAAGAACAACCCTTTGAAAAAAAGCGAAATCAAGTGCTTTTCCAAAGGGATTGCAAATGTACGAATTTTTATATTCCGGCAAAATTAAAATAAAATATTTCTACACAGGGTTTTTGGTCGTTCCGTCTGTGGTCAGATCCGTCCCGGGAACCAGGGAGGAAGGGTACGCTAAGATACAAAGAAAACGGGCATCGCGATATGCAGCCGCCCGTTTTCTCTGAAAAGGAATTACCTTGTCAGGCTTGCTCCTGAAGAAGAACATCAATTACTTCCCTCGCAGGTTCCTTCACATGATTTTTTATTCTCCGGTTGTGCTTTTTGAGTTGTTTGGACATGGACTCTACGGCAAGGTCCGCAGCTTCCTCAAAACTATGGCGCTGTTCCTTGGCAAACAAGGTGTTTCCAGGAAGACTTAACTTGATCTCAGCGATCTTATTGGCGGCGTCATCTGCTTTCTCCAGGCGCAGATACACTTGGCAACTGACCACCCGGTCGAAAAACGTTTCCAGTTTCTTAGCCTTCTTTTCAATGAGGTCCAATAATTTCTTGTCAGCATCGAAATGAATGGATTGCACTGTCATTCTCATATTTCCTCCTTGTTTAAAATTTATCCTCTTGGATGTGCCTGTTTATAAACCTTCCTGAGACGCTCCACCGAATTGTGTGTATAAACCTGAGTGGCTGCCAGGCTGGCATGCCCCAGGAGCTCCTTCACCGCATTTAAATCCGCCCCATGGTCAAGCAAATGGGTTGCAAAGGTGTGACGCAACACGTGCGGGCTTTTCTTACCAGTGAAAGCCGTCATATCAAGGTATTTTTTTACCAGGGTATAAACCATGGCACGACTTAGTTTCTCTCCATTATTTTTAACGAATAACACCTGCGGAATGTTGTCAAATTTTTCCAGCTTTTTCCGGCGAAGGTATTCTTTCATCAGATTTCCATATTCAGGACTAAAAGGAATGACCCGTTCCTTCTTCCGCTTCCCTGTGACACGCAGCTGCCGGCTGTGGATATCCAGGTCCTCTTCTTTCATGGAAAGGAGTTCGGCCAGTCGGACACCAGTCTGATAAAAGGTTTCAATAATGAGTTTATCCCGTAATTTTTCAAAGTCCGCATCCCCGGGCAGCAGATCCTTCAACAGGTCCATCCGGCTTTCTTCTACAAAAACAGGAAGGCGCTTTTGCAGTTTTGGCGCCCGCACCTTCAGGGTAGGATTGATTTGGATAAGTTCTTCTCTGCTCAGAAAGCGATAATAAGAGCGGAGCACCGACAGTTTTCGGTTTATAGTGGATGACGCAAGGCCCGATTCCATCAGGCTCACCAGCCATGACCGGATCATATCGTGCCCTGCCTGGTCCGGATCATTTAATTCATACCGGTCAAGCAGGAATTCGCAAAACACATCGAGATCACGTCTATAGGCTAGAAGTGTGTGCTCTGAAAAGCGTTTTTCAAATTGTAAATACCGGTAAAAGCGTTTCGTATGCATCAAAAACAAAAAAGTCGTACACTCCTGTGAATGTACGACTTTTTATATATTATGCGTAAATTAAATACTTTCAGCCTGAAGTTGCTGACGATAGATCGCCTTCTTCACGGCATTTCTGCGCGCAACTGATTTCTTTTCGAAAGCCTGACGGCCACGCAATTCCCGTAACACACCCGTTTTCTCGAATTTCTTCTTGAAACGCTTCAGCGCCCGATCAATGCTTTCACCTTCTTTAACGTTGATAAGAATCATCCCTTCAATACCTCCTTCCATGAGGGAGGGCAAAGATAGTGAATTTTCAGGAAATATCCAATTGTTTCAAGCAAATAGGAAGTTGTTCCTTTGCGCAGCGATATCCGAGATCAACAATATCCTGTGCAGCGGAAAACCGGAAAAGATTGAAGCGCTCGAGGCCCTCGTAGGTAATCATTGCATCGCATTTTCGGGCATTCTCTTCCATTCCCTTATAGGAAACCAGCTCAAAACTTCGCATGCTGATGGAACGAAATCCATCCATTTTTCGTTTTGGAGAAGGCAACACCACATTGCTGCCTATTATCCGGTAGCGTTTACCCAGCAAGGGTTCAACTGGCAAATTGTTGAGCACGCCGCCATCGGCATACAGGTCATCGCCGATCCGGACAGGAGCAAACAGCAAAGGAACAGCGCAGGAAGCCATTACCGGCTTATGTAACTCCCCCGAACTAAACACTTCTGCTTTTCCGGCATTCAGGTTGACAGCTGTCACAAAGAAACTTTTCTCCAGCGCTTCGAATGAGTTTTCGGGAAGAAAACGCATCAATTGGTGTTCCAGATGGCCCAGACTTGAAAAGGCACCTGTCATCAATGGAAATACACCCTTGCGGATGATCTTGAACATATCCGTTTCCTGAACGATCTCCAGGATCTCCCCGGCCGTATTTCCATTGGCGGAGAGTGCCCCAATAATCGACCCGGCGCTCACACCCGAAATGGCTTCCACCCGAACGCCCTCTTCCTCCAACGCCTTCAACAGGCCGATATGTGCCCAGCCCCTGGCTCCGCCCCCAGACAATACCAGCGCCAACCTGGAGTTCCGTTTCCGGAATATTCCTCCTGTTAACCGATCAACGATCCCTTTCATTCTTCAACACCTCACGGGCAATTACGATCTTCTGTATTTCCGAGGTACCTTCTCCGATGGTACACAGTTTCGCATCCCGGTAGAACTTTTCTACCGGATAATCTTTCGTATAACCATATCCGCCAAAGATCTGTACAGCTTCAGTCGCTACTTTTACCGCTGTTTCCGAAGCATAGTATTTTGCCATGGCTGCCTGGCGGGTAACCGGAATGCCCCGGTCTTTCGCATCAGCCGCCTGTGCGATCAGAAGCAAAGAAGCTTCAATGGAGGTAGCCATGTCTGCTAATTTAAAGGAGATCGCCTGAAAATCCGCAATGGGCTTTCCAAATTGCTTCCGCTCTTTTGAATAGGCCAGCGCTGCTTCAAAGGCCCCTTCGGCGATACCCAAAGACAGCGCCGCGATGGAAATCCTCCCCCCATCCAGCACTCTCATGGCTTGCCGGAAGCCTTCTCCTTCTTGTCCAAGAAGGTGGGCAACCGGGACCCGGCAATTGTCCAG
>DATCYD010000114.1:0-16965 GCA_036570465.1 Anseongella sp. | reverse complement strand
CGCAAGGGCTACTACCCCTGGAAATCTTGAATTCATGAGTTTGTTATTACGGTGCGACGACTTCTATTGTCGTATATTCGGTATAAAACGTATCTATGCTAATTGATTCCGGTATATAAATGGTCCGGTACTGATAATTTGTGCCTGCCTGAATATCGGATAGCCTGCTGGTATCAACGGTAACTGAAAACCGATCTACCTGGATTTTCCCCAGCGTATCGGTATATTTGATCTCCGTGGCGTACGCATAGTTTGCGATGTCTGCTCCTGCCCAGAGGATAGTCAAATGAGCAGGCGCTTCAAAGTCGCTGTCGTCAATACGGCGGTTAGACAAGCTCTCCTGGTACAGGTCCCCGAACGTTTTTCCGATAAGCTCAACCGGTACAGAGGCATTTCCTTCCTCGTCATAGGTTTTTATGGTAAATGCATAGGACTTTTCCGGTAAATTATCAATTATGACGCTGACGATCTTGTCGGAAGGAGAAATAGCAACTTCCAGTGAGTCCGAGTAAGTATTCCAGAAGATTCTTGCCTTGCTGACGCTGGGGTCCAGGCTCTGCGGCCAGGTGATCAGTACCCGGTTACGGCCTGGAAGCAATTCGGGAGATTTGATCTTTCCGGGGTAAATGATCCCACCCGGAATAACGTAGTCTTCGTAACTGTCGTTCAATTCTTTACAAGAAACCAAGCCGCCTGCCAGTATCAATGCAGCCAGGAAGGTACTATATAGTGTCTTCATGTTATTATTTTGTTTGCCCGTAAAATGTTAGCTCGCCTAGTTGAAATTGATCGTTGCTTTGCCCGCTGAATGTGTCCACTACCTTGAAGCGGATGTAACGTACCCACGGGATGCCGTTGGGGAACTCGAATTCAGGATCATTGCGTACATACTCCATATCTTCATTTGTGTATTCAAATCCCGGAAGACCCGAAGGTTTTTTGAATTCGAACTTTCCTAAAAGCATCCAGCTATCCCAACTGCCGTCATCGTCCGGTGCGTTCGAACCCCAGATCTCGAAATTTCTCGCCCAGCAGTTGCAATAGGGTAATAGGAGTCGCTGGAACAGCTGCATTCGGCTGAGTAATACATCCTGGCCCATATCAATGGTAAACCAGCCAGGGAAACCCATACTGCCCACCGCGAAAATGTTGCTATTGTTGTATTCAATATCATCCCATACCAGTTCTAAGAAATACCGGGGCTGCGTAGATTGCCAGGTATCCCCAGGCAGCGTAAGTTTCTGGAAGAGGCTTTTGGGTATCCTGCGTTCAAAAATGGGTTTCAGCGTTTTAATAAGTGTATCGGAACGATTGCTCCATCGATCCTGAACGAGCACTCCGAATTTCATTTCGATCGTGTCCAGTCCCCGTGCGCTGAATTCGCCATCTCCGGCGGCCGTGTAGTGAGTCATTACCGGCTTCCAGGTTCCAAACCCGGTAGTATCTATCAGTATAGTAATCCCCAGGTCTGCCTTCGTGGCATTGTTAAATTTCACATATACGCCGCCAAAGGTAGCATCCGCATAAAGGGTTTCGAATACCGACTTAACCGGAGGGGTTAGAGGTGATACTGTTAATGTGATCGGATCCGATTCTTTTTCGTTCCTTCCTACGCTGGAAATATTCACCTTGTGGGTAAGGGTATCCGCGAATCCCACCAGGTGCAGGGTGTCCAGGTAATAGGAGGCCTTGGCCTCTCGAAATACGCCCGGCCGTATTTCGTATGTGGCTTTCACATGTGATAAATTGGCATCGTGCGGGATGTCATAGGTGATGATCGCCCCTCCCGGTGTGCCCGTTACCTGCAGGTTACTTACCTGGGCAGGAGCGGGCGCGTTTGGATCAATGTAGGGGTTTGGTTCTTCTTTGCAGCTGCTGAGGCAGGCTGTCCCTATTACCAAAGCAGTCAAATAGTATATTTTTTTCATGATGAATTGCTTATTTAAGGTTACCATCCCAGGTTCTGTACTAAATTCTTGTTCTTGGTGACGGAATTTTCATCAAATGGCCAGAAATAATCTTTTGTCGAAAAGGTTTGTTTGAAAAGGACCACAGGCTGGTAATAGTCGGCCGGATCTGCCTGAAATCCGTCCCATCCGCGGATTGGTTTGTTCAACTCTTCGGCAGCTTCTTTCCAGCGCCGGAGGTCCCAGAACCGCTGACCTTCGAATGCCAGTTCGATCAATCGTTCATTGCGGATAATCTCTCTTAACCCGTTTTTTGTGGTGTATTTTTCCGGCTGAGTCGAATAGCTCGTCCAGGCAGATTCTACAGATGGAAGGCCTGCCCGGGCCCGTACCAGGTTCAGGTACTTGTAAACCTCGGATTGCGGGCCCTGAGATTCATTCAGCGACTCCGCGTACAATAAATAGAGATCAGCCAGACGGATCAGCGGCCAGGGATACACGTGAATGGAAATTGAATTGTTCGCCCTGGCGACGTTTTCGAAATTATTCAGCTTTTTCAGGAAGTAACCGGTTACGGTAGAGCGTTGGCTTGAGACCTGGTTGCGCTGGCCGCCTCTGGCCTCAATGTGTAGCAGGCTGCGCGGTGCCTTATCATTGTATTTTCCATGCCCGTACCATACGCCCCCGTCAAAGCCGAGACCGGCATAGAACCGGGGCTCGCGGTCAAAGTTCAGGTAAGCAGAAGTATAACCTTCCCGGACATATAATCCGTCGTCTATGCCGGCTGTACGCAGGGAGTATCGGTTGGCGTAATCCCAGGTTTTGTCCTCGTTAATTGGTACGCCATGATGGGTGTAGTACATTTCCGCTATTTTTAAAGGAGGAGACAGGTCACCGTATAACCGGGTAGTTCCAACGAGCGTTTCCATCAATGGAAATATCCGCTGCTGGAATCCTGCATCTGCCAGACTATTCGTGTTTGCCCAAAGCATTTCCTCGTTCCATCCGCGGAAGGACGGGCTGAGGGTATTGCGTATGCTTAACTGTGTACTGATCGTATCGGTTAGTGCATACTGAAGATACGTTGATCCGAATTCATAAAGAGCTTTCCCTGCCGATTGGCAAAGATCGATCGCTTCCTTACAGGCGGCAGCGGCCCTGGCCCATTTGTCATCTGAATAACTACTGTTGAATAGGGGAGTGCCGTCCCTGTTTTGCAGACCGGCCTGATCGGTATTTCCGTTAAACAACGGACTTGCTGCATAAACCAGTATTTTCGCCTTCATGGAAACGGCTACAATCTTGTCGATCCGGCCTGCGTCCTGCGTGGGGTCCGGGTGGGTCAGTAAAAGGTCTGGCAATGCCTCATCGATCAACGCAATGATGTAATCAAAGCAATCGTCCGCAGGCGCGCGGGAAACCTGAACGCTTTCGGGGCCTGTGCTGATAGGGAGGTTTTCTTTTATTAAAGGAACAGGTCCGTACATGCGTAGCAAGTAGAAATGGTAGTACGCTTTCAGGAATTTCACCTCAGCAGCCCATCGGCGTTTTTCCTCCTCTTCCATATCCGGTACGCGGCTGATATTCTCGAGGAAGATATTGCAATTTCGGATGCCTTGGTAAAGTGTTTCCAGATGACCGCTGATCGGGTTAACCACACTTTGTTCCCCACGTGCGATCCCAAATGGCATTTCCGCCCGTGCCACGGCCCACCATATCTCATCCCCGCCAAGCATGGCGGGATCACGGGCCAGATTACCTGTTTTGGGCATAAAGGAATAGCAGGTGAATAGAAATTTCCTGGCCTGATTCCGTTCGTTGAATGCGTGATCAAGCGTGGCGACGTTATCAGGTATCATATCAAGATAGCTACAGGAGGAGGCCGCTGAAAGAAGCAGTATGGCCAGTAGCCTTGTGATGGTTCGTTGATTCATCATCTTTTTACAAGTTCATGTTTAATCCAATATTGAACACGCGCTGAATGGGATAGCCGAGACCCTGGCCACCCATTTCCACGTCCCAAAGTTTAAATTTGCTGAAGGTTAACAAGTTGCTTCCGTTTATGTAAATCCGGACGCTGTTTGCGCGAATTTTTTCAAGCAAATGTTCAGGAAGTGAAAAGCCTATTTCAGCTTGCTTCAGACGCAGGAATGTACCGTCCCGCCTCCACCAGGTACTTTCCCGGGTGTTGTTTTCATTTACGGTCGGGCTAAGCCGGGGGAACAGGGCGTTTATATTGCGGTTGTCTTCCGACCAGTGGTCGTCTGCATACACTTTCAGCAGGGCGTTCTGATTAGCGAACGGCCAGGTAGTCCCGGCGTCTATCCGAAAGGATTCATTGCTCAGGCCCTGGAAGAAGACCGAAAAATCAACACTTTTATAGCCGAGGGAAATGCCGAAACCATATACGATCTCTGGAACGGCAGGCGTTCCGATGGGGACCTGGTCAGCCTGGGTGATCTGTCCGTCACGGTTTACGTCCAGGTATTTAATGTCTCCACCTCCATAGGTGCCGAAGTTTTGCGGGGGAGCGTTCAGCGCTTCTTCGTCGTCGATAAACAGGCGTTCCGCGATGTATCCGATCGGCTGACTAATGGGATTTCCTACCCGGTACCGCCAGGGCTCGTCATAATTTGGCTCTTCATATACCCGGTATTCGCTGGTTGCATAGGTGAAATTACCCATGGCCGTCAGCCAGAAACCATTCATGAACGTTTGTTTGTAATCCAGGGAAATATCGGTTCCCGTTCCGGATGCCTCACCAACATTCGCACGGATGGGGGCTGTGAGCCCCATTGTAACCGGGATGGATGCCCGGTCCATCAGGATGTTCTTTCGGATCTGTGAATACACCTCAATATTTAGGGACCACCTGTCGAACAATCCCAGTTCAAGCGCTATATTTTTCTTGGTGGCTGTTTCCCAGGTGATGTCATAGTTGGAATAACGGGTGATGTCAACTCCGCGGAGCGAAAAATAAGAGGAGGAGCCATTGCCGAAGGTTGCCGAACGATTGGCGGCATTCATGTTTATATTGGACAAATAGAAGAAGCGGTCGCTGGCTTCTCCAATTGCATCATTCCCAATAAGTCCGTAGGTGGCGCGCAGGCGAAGGTTGGTAACGGATTGCTTGAGCGGTTCAAAAAAGCGTTCATTGGAGATACTCCAGGCCAATCCGAATGAAGGAAAAAATCCAAACCGGTGATTGGACGCAAAACGTTCCGATCCGTTATAACCAAAGGCAAATTCCGCATAATATCGCCGGTCGTAATCATAGGTGGCTTTCCCCGAGACACCGAGGTTGCGGAAAGGCAATGATTGCTGCAGGTCAGCCCCCTGGGCATCGAGATTCTGCTTCATCTGGTAAACCATCATGGCGCCAACACCATGCTTTTCATTGAATCGCCTGTTATAATTAAGAATCGCTTCCAGATAAAAAGAAGTGCTGATCTCGTTGGGCG
The DNA here is from genome assembly GCA_036570465.1 of Anseongella sp. Classification (GTDB taxonomy): domain Bacteria; phylum Bacteroidota; class Bacteroidia; order Sphingobacteriales; family Sphingobacteriaceae; genus Anseongella. The sequence goes on along the minus strand of DATCYD010000114.1, from coordinate 11,597 downwards.
ATTTGTTATAATCGAGGTATTCTGCAGCTGTTTCGGCATTTAGCGCATTGATGGCATAGGCACCCGTTAACTGGTCATAGTGGTTTATCTGATAAAAGTAGGGATCATACGCCCTGGTGACGGAAAAATAAGATTTCCGGTAGGTATTTACCATCGTTTTGAAAGTAAGCCCTTCCGTTAGAAAATTCAGGTTCTGGCGGAGTTCTACCTGTGCAAGCATCAGTGCCCTGGAGTAATCACGGTAGCCTTTTACCATTTCCGCATAAGGATTGTTGTATAAGCTGTTGTTTTCCGGAGACTGATAATTGCCGAAAAGGATGTGCCTGGTGAAACGATGCGCGGAATCGATCGGAAAGTAAGCGGGGAAGAGTACCGGGTTGGAGTGCATGACTTGTTCATAAGTGGCCGCTCCTCCCTGAATGGGACCGGTATAATCGTCAAACGTGCCATTAAGCCGAACAGTCAGGCGGGTGCCGGGTGTCAGGTTAATGTTGATGTTACTCCTCAGCTTGTAGGAGGATAGTTTGATATTGCTGTTGAAATTATTTCTGGGATCTACTTTTAATAGCCCATTATCCCGGTTGTATGAACCAGAAACAAAATATTTGGCTACGTTGCCGCCGCCGCTTACATTGACATTGACCCGTTTGGTGGAGGCATAATCTTTAAATAACATGGCTCGCCAGTCGGTAGCCGGATAAACGATGGGGTCGCTGCCTTCGGCCGTTTTGACGATTTTTTCCTGTGAATAGAGCAAAGCACCCAGTGGGTCCCGCGTTTTGACAGCTTCGTTATACAGCTGCATGTATGTAACAGGATCGGCAAGTTCGATGTTTCGGGTAGGACCGGAAATGGAGTTTTCGATTTGGACGGATAGCCTGGCTTTACCGTCCGTACCTTCCTTCGTGGTCACAAGAATAACCCCGTTGGCGCCGCGGGCGCCATAGACGGCCGTTGCAGTGGCGTCCTTGAGTATGGTAAAACTTGCGATATCGTTCGGTTGCACCCTTGCCAGGTCGGTGGGAGTAAGTTCTATCCCGTCGATCAGGATCAGCGGATCCACCTTACCCGTGCCGAACGTGGTAACGCCGCGTATAAAGAAATCAGCGTTATCCTCGCCAGGTTCGCCACTGCGCTGGAACGCGATGATCCCCGCCGCCCTTCCTGCAAGGGCCGTCGTAAGATTACTGGAGGGATTCTTGGCAAGATCGCTGGCGCTGATGGAAGCTACGGAACCGACCATGTCTGAACGCTTTTCCTTATTTCCAAAAGCCGTTATTACAATTTCGTCGAGCTCATCGGCAGACACCTCCAGTTCTATGTTGATAATCGTTCTCCCGCTCACCGATACTTCCTGGTCGATAAAGCCGATCATGCTGAATATCAAGGTCGAGTTCTCATCAATTTCCAGCACATACCTTCCATCCTGATCGGTGGAGGTGCCGATGCTTTTGTTCGTTTTGTCAAAAACCGCTACTCCAGGTAGGGGAGCTCCGGTACTATCGGTTACGATCCCGGCGACTATGATTGGCTTCCGGATTTCCGGCGCGGACGCGGGGAATGCTTTAGGTGTGATGATGATCGTTTTGTTTACAATGCGGTAAGACAGCGGAAGGCCTTTCAGACAGGCTTTCATGATTTCCGAGATGGTGCCGCGCCGTATCTTGATGCTAACATGATCGTCAGTGTTCGCCAATTTTTCATCGTTATAGAGAAGGTGGTATCCGCTTTTTTCAGCAATGGTGGTCAGTGCTTCTTCCAGCGGTACCTTCTTTAACGAAACAGACATCGTTGAATTAGCCGTCTGCGGCCAGGCTGTGGCGCTTACATGCATGCAGCCGATAATGATAAAGAAGGTCGCCAGTCTCATGATCCGAAAAAATTTGTGTAAAAGAATCGGCCAACCATGCGAAATTTGTTTAGGTCGCTTTTGGTTCATAAATTTGGTTAGTTTAAAAAGTGAAACATTAAGATTCCTGTTGCGTAATAGTGGATTTTGGTGAATTACTTATTGGCCGGGGATGTTGGCGCATTCCCGGCTTTTGTTTATTTACTTTGGACTCGTGATCATTATCCGGCGGCCGTCTATTTCAAATCTGGCGCCTCCTGTTAATTCCAGCATTTTTAACACGTTAGAAATATCTTCCTGTCTTTTTATCGTTCCTGTAAAATGACTTTTCAGCATGCTTTCATCCTGGAAGATAATTTCAACGTCGTACCATCTGGATAACCGGCGCATAATATCAGGCAGTTTATCCTGACGAAATATGAACAAACCTTCTTTCCATGATAATACCTGGTCGATATCGGCATCCTGAATAAGCTGAATCCTGCCATTCTTCGATAATCCGGCCTGTTCGCCCGGGTTCAAAAACACGGGTTGAAAGTTTTTCCGGCTCGAAGATATTCTTACCCTTCCTTCAACCAGTGTCGTTTTTATTTGCGATTCATCGTCATACGCGTTTATATTAAAGCTGGTTCCTAAAACTTCGATACTCCCTTTTTTTCCGGTTGCTGAAGAGATATCTACCACAAATGGGTGAGCCACATCATGGGCAACTTCCAGATAAACTTCGCCTGTAATTTCAACCCTTCGTTCATTTTCGGAAAAAGCGATCGGATATCGGATGGATGAAGCGGCATTCAGCCACACTTTTGTGCCGTCAGGTAGTTGTAAACGGTATTGCCCTCCACGCGGGGTACGAAGTGTATTGTATCGGGGCCTCAACTGACGCTGTTGCCGTTCCAGAGGTTGATAGGTGATGTAGCCGCTATCAAGTTTTATCACCTTGATGCCTTCAAGCTGAACGACTTCCTTGCCGGAACCAGGGTTCAGCATGACTGTTTTGCCGTCATCAAGTGTGAGGGTCGCTGTGTTTTTTCCAGGAGGTATGTCCTGTTCCAGGGGTAAGGAATTGGTCACAGTGGACTTTCCTGAGCGGGACTGATGGAATCCCAGGTAAGCAATTGAACTGACTGCGAGAAGTCCGGCAAATATAGCCGCCATCCGGTACAGACGCCGGCGTAGTGGTCGGACCCGCCCGGGTTGATCCTCGCTGATAATACGCTGATATAATTGATCCCAGTCAACAGGATATGTCTCATTATTCCGGGAAGTTGTTTTCCATAGATCAAGTAACGTGGAGGAAAGCTCGGTGTCGGCGTTTTCTCCCTGAAGCAGAGAGACCATCTCTTCCATCTCTTCGGGAGAACATCTTCGATCAAGGTGTTTTTTGAATAATTGTATTAACCTGCTTTGGTCGTCCATATAAGGATAAGACACCTGCTGGCACAAATAGGACTAATTGATATGGAACAAAAATAAAAAAAGGCACGTGACGCCATGTCTGGCGAAATAAGAACGGATAAAACGAAGCGCTTCCACAAGATGGTTCTTGACCGTATTCTTCGACAAACTCATTTCGTGCGCGATCTCATCGATTTTCATTCCCTGCTGCCGGCTAAGACGAAATACAAGTTTTCGCTGCGGCGACAATTGTTCAACGGCTTCGCCGAGCAGCTTCGTATATTCCGATAACGTGACATGCTCGTCCACAGCATCGTATCCGGGACGCATGGCCTCTTTGAGACGAGCCATTATACGAGCATCGCTTTTTGCCTTTCTCAGGTAATTCAGGCTTTTATTCCTGGCGATGGCAAAGAGATAGTGTTCAATGTTATTGACATGCCCAAGCGACTGCCGGTCAGTCCATATCCGGACAAATAACTCGTGGGTAATGTCCTCGGCAACCTCCGGTGAATGGACAATTGCAAGTATATAGCCGTACAAACGGTCTTTATACTGATCGTAAATTGTATTGAAGAATGACTCGTGTAGTGGTCTCAGATCATCGGCTGGCATAGTTTAAGCATGTACGTTTAGGGTTTCACAATATAGCGCTTTTACCGGACTTGCAGCGTCGTAATAAGCACTTGTTTTTTACAATGTTGTTTCATAACATAGAAAAAAACTAAAAGCATGTCATTGATAAAAGCAAGCCTGTTCATTCTTGCGCTTGTGATCAGCTTATCGCCGCTTGGGGCGCAATCGTTTGAATGGCGTATCGCCCTTCCGGAAGAGGAGGGCTTCTCGCCGGCGAAACTTGAAGCCATGCTGGATGCGTTGACCAGGCACCACACCAGCAGCCTGCTCGTGATCCGGAACGACAGGATCGTTTTGGAATGGTATGCCGAAGGCCGGGACGCCGGACGTCGGGAGGGAACAGCCTCTATGGCCAAAGCCCTTGTGGGCGGAATGTCGCTATTGCTGGCCGAGCAGGACGGGAGACTGAAGGTGGATGATCTTGCCTGGAAATATATTCCCGAATGGAAGAACGATCCGGTGAAATCGCAGATCACCATCCGGCACCTGGCCACCCATACCTCGGGTATAGAGGATTCGGAGATCAGCGAGCAGGACAAGGTGTCGGCGATGGCCCGTGGGATTGAGATCAACGATAAACATATGGATATCCCCGGCTGGAAAGGTGGCTTCTGGCGGCGGGAGCCGGATCCTTTTTCGCTTTCCAGAGATAAGGCGCCGGTATTGTTCCCTCCCGGCACCGCTTATCAGTATTCTAATCCGGGGATGGCCATGCTGTCATATGCGATCACTTCCAGCTTCAGGGGCACATCCTACCGGGATATCCGGGAACTACTGTGGGAACGTGTTTATCGGCCCATTGGGATAAAGGAAGATGAATGGTTCATCGGATACCGGAACACATATCATCTGGGCGGGTTGAATCTGGTGGCAAACTGGGGCGGGGCCGGTTTTACTCCGAGGGCCGCTGCGCGGATCGCCCGGCTGATGATGAACAAAGGCAGTTGGGAAGGCCGGCAGCTGATCGATTCCGCTCTGGTCACGCGGGCATTGCGTTATGCCGGTATGCCAATCCCCGACAGGAAGAAATCTCCTGGTGCTATGGCAAGTGGGCTGGCCTGGTATTGCAATTTTGATGGCGTGTGGCCGCACTTGCCCCGGGACGCCTTCATGGCTGCGGGTGCGGGGAACCGTGTGGTGATCGGTATTCCAAGCCTGAACATGATCATCGTACGCAACGGAGGCAATATGTATGATCCGTCGAAAGGGGAAAGTTACTACTATGGGATCGAGCATTATCTGGTAAATATGCTGATGGACGCCCTTGTGGCGCCGCCCTATCCTCAAAGCGAGCTGATCGGGAGTGTTGAATTTGCTCCGCTGGAGACCATTGCACGCCAGGCCGAAGGCAGTGACAACTGGCCGCTGACCTGGGGCGATGACGATTATTTATACACCGCTTATGGAGACGGCTGGGGTTTCGAGCCGAAAACCGATAAAAAGCTGAGTCTTGGCCTTGCCCGGGTAACTGGAGGGCCGGAAGATTTCCATGGCGCCAATATTCATTCGGAAACCGGCGAACAGACCGGTCAGGGCCGCTTGGGCAAGAAAGCCAGCGGCATGCTCATGGTTGACGGTACGCTTTATATGTGGGTCAGGAACGCCAACCGGCACGGCGAATATTCTCAGCTTGCCTGGTCGGAAGATCACGGAAAAACCTGGAAATACAACAGTTGGCAGTTCACAGAAAGCTTTGGCTGCCCTACTTTTTTAAATTTTGGAAAGGATTATAAACACGCGCGTGATAAGTATGTATATGTATATTCGCATGACGACAAAGACGCTTACAAAACGGCCGACCGCATGGTACTGGCCCGGGTCCGGAAAACCCGGATCAGAGACCGGCAAGCGTATGAGTTTTACAGAGGGCTCGACCACAAGGGGCGCCCTGAATGGACCGCGGACATCCGGCAGCGGGGCGCGGTGTTCACTCATCCAGGGAATTGTTACCGGAGTGGCATCAGCTACAACGCCGGCTTGAATAGATACTTGTGGTGTCAAACCCTGCCGTCAAGCAAACATCCTCAGGGAGTGCGTTTCCAAGGCGGTTTCGGGATATACGAAGCCCCGGAGCCCTGGGGCCCCTGGCGGACGGTATACTATACGAAGGATTGGGATGCCGGCCCGGGTGAAACCAGCTCGTTTCCGACCAAATGGATGAGCAAGGATGGTAGGACGTGTTATCTGGTTTTTTCCGGCCGGGACTGTTTCTCAGTGCGGAAGGTAATTTTTAATAAATGACCGAAGTGATGAATGTATTATTTGCCACAGTACTCATATCGTGCTTTCTTGCCTGTAATTCCGTAAAAGCTGAACCCGGTGGCAAGAGACAGCAGCCTAATATATTATGGATCACGATCGAAGATACTTCGCCTCAATTCATCGGCTGTTACGGCAACCAGGCGGCGAGAACACCGGTCATTGATCGCCTGGCGAAAGAGGGCGTCAGGTTTACAAATGCCTTTTCTACCGGTACGGTCTGTTCTCCCAGCCGGACGGCCATCATTACCGGCGTGAAAACCTATTGCACGGGTACCGGAAACCACCGGAGCAAATTTCCCTTGCCCGGATATATCAAAGGTTTTCCCTGGTATTTGCAGCAAGCGGGATATTATACGACCAATAATGCCAAGACCGATTACAACATTGAAGAAGATTCTGCATTCATAAAAATTGCCTGGAATGAGAGCAGTCAAAAAGCCGGATGGTGGAACCGAAAGCCTGGACAGCCTTTTTTTGCAGTATTCAACTTTAATTCCTCGCACCAGTCAAGAACCATGACGGACTCTTATGAGCAATACGAAAAAAAGGTCTTGCAGCATTTGGAGAAAAGAGAGGTGACAGGTGATACGGATTTTCAGGTACCTCCTATTTATCGGGATTCTCCCGCCATGCGGAAGCAACTGGCGAGGGTTTATAATTCCATCGCACTTACTGACAAACAGATTGGGAAGCTTCTTGACCGGCTAAAAGCTGATAATCTGATGGATAATACCATCATTGTATTTTATGGCGATCATGGCGAGGGGATACCGAGGGGGAAAACCAACGGGATCAGCCTGGGCTTTCGGGTGCCGTTTGTCATTTGGTTTCCGGAAAAGTACCGGCATCTGTCTCCCTGGGGAACAGGCGTTGTCTCAGACGAGTTAATAGACTTTACAGACCTTGCCCCCACGATGATTTCCCTGGCGGGAGGCGAGGTACCCGAACATATGAAAGGAAGGGCTATCGTGGGGGAGAAGCGTCAACCTTCTCCAGAGTACCTGGTGCTGTCTTCTGACCGGTCAGATAACGGGATCGATATGGTGCGGGCCGTAACCGATGGCCGGTATTTTTATGCAAGGAATTTTATGCCTTTCATGCCAGAGCTTCGATACATTCGCTATATGGAAATCGGCGAAATCAAGCAATTAATGAGAGCGGACTTTCGGAACGGATTGCTGGATTCCTTGCAGCAGCGCTTATTTGAACCCAGGCCTGCTGAATTTTTGTTTGATACCCAAAATGATCCTTGGGAAACCCGTAATTTACATAAAGGACCCCGGTTCCGCCAGGTACTCATGCGGATGCAAAGCAGGATGAAAGAAGAGATCCTGACACAAAAGGATATTATGCTGCTGCCTGAAGCGGAACTTGAGACCATTTCAGAACATAGCAACCCCTACGAGTTCCGGTTAAATGAAGAACTGTTCCCTGTTCGTGAAATTTATGAGGCAGCTTCCCTGTCCGGGTTTCGCGACGAAGATGTGCTGAAAAAACAGCTGCACCTCCTGGATGATTCCAATGAAATCGTCCGTTATTGGGCTGCAGTCGGATTGCGTTCACAACAAGCAGGTAAGCTTAGACCATATGCCGGCCGGATCGCTAAACTGTTATCGGATACGTACCCCCCGGTAGCAATTACCGCAGCGGCTGTGTTATATGAACTCAATCAGGATGACCGGTCAAAGGAATGCCTGATCCGCTATATGCTGGACGAAAATGATTACTGGGCTTTGATGAGTGTGAATTATGCATTATACAGCGATCATAAGGAAGCATTTATCGAATCTGTACGGGCATGCAGGCTGGTAGAGGACAGAACTTACAACGTGAAAGCCGCCTGCATGGATTTTCTGGGGAGTCTGCAACTAGTGCCAAACGATATGGAGCATAGTCAGTAATGTGTCCGTTGTTTAGCCCGCCTGTCCGAAAAAGTATAACAGTACAATCATTGAAATCATTGCGGCAGACCAAATGAAAATCGTGTGAGGAGCTGGTCTTTTTCCATCTTTCAATACACGAATACCTAACGGGCATAAGGCAATGCAAAGGCCGGTCGTTGCTACAATGGATACCGGGGTGCTGCCTTTTAGCACACCCAGCATAAGTGCTGCCATTAAGCTTAAGCTGATGGCCCGGATAAGTCCAAGGGATCCGGAGAGGTACGCACCAATGGCCAGGAGTACCCATCCGAGCATTATAGTCCCGGAAAGGACTGATACGATATGGAAAGCTCCGTAGGAGGCAGAGATTGTTGAGATGGCCGTTTGGGGGCCTTGGATTTCAACAAGCTGAAAAGCCAGGTGATCAATTCCGGCGTGAAAAGTCCGGGCAAAAAGACCGAATAACACGAATGATCCACCCCAAATTGCCCATCCGGGTCTTTTAATGCCTATGTACCTGGCTAGGGTGATAACAGCAGGCCATAAAAGGATATTTCCGGCAAGGAATGCGCTGTAGGAAGCGAACATGAGAGTAGGATTGTTTCTGTAAGCGGTTAGCTGGTCGGGAAAAAAGAAGGGGAACTGAATTCTTAATACCACTCCGGTCAGCAAAAGTATTGGTGCCAGTAGCAATGCCAACCCGCCTACCCAGCGACCGGGAAACCAGAAGTCAGTTGATGTTGTCATGGGATATTTAGATTGTGTAAGACTGCCGGGATAAATGTAATGAGATTATTTAAATAAATTTGTTCAAGGTGGTTTACATTCATTGTGTTGTCTTATAGCATTTGATTATCCAGAATTTATAAGGTGGTTTGTTATTCATATTTTTAATTGGTTCATCTATTTCAATAAACTCCGTTAATCCATAATTTTCAAATTCTTGCTTTACCGAGACTTCATCATAAAAAAACAATCTTGCTCCTTGAGGTATTTCAAACCAGTCTTTCCCAATTTGTTTACCAGTGCCATAATTTGGTGAATTTTTTGAAATCACGGAAAAAACCATATACCCGTTTGACTGTAACTGATTAAAGCAGTCGTTAATCAGCTTTTTTCGTTCCGCACTATTCAACAGATAAATCAATCCATAACAAAAAACGCCATCATAAAGATGGTTGTCATACGGCATATCTGTCACAGAACCGTGATAAATGTTCATATTAGTTCCGTAATGCTGTGTTGCCAAATCTATAGCTGTTCTTGAAATTTCTATGCCGGTTACCTTTATGCCACTATCTAAAAATAATTTTGCATTTCTGCCATATCCGATACCAGGAATCAACACATCCTTAATTTCCTTTTCTATGAAAAAATCATTTGCAAATATTGCAGAGTCAGTGGGTTCAAAACCCCACATTGTCTGATTTTCAATAAAACTCTTTTCCCAAAATTCTGTCATAATTGTATTTTTTGCTTATTCCCGTCAGTTCACTTTATGTAGTCAGTTTCAAACTGGCTATGTCCGCACGGGTTGCGGCTAACGTCTGGCGGTTTGGCGAGGGAGGCGATTGTATCTTAACTTATTTCCTTTGTCTTTAAGACTAGCTAATGACGCATCAAAAAGATCCAGTTCAAACTGGTTGGTCAGCAACTGCTATATTTTTTCAGTCCTTTTCATTCTTAGCGGATCCTCGTGTTCCGTGTAATCTTCCCATAGCCAGCCATATTCAAAATTAAAGAATTCCAATCTCCGGGATCAAGCAGCCCCTGGTCCGATCGTTGAACGCCAGGCATAATTCCAGCCAATAAATGAAGTCGATTCCGGGAAAATCACTTTTTATATTAAGTTTCGAGATTTTAACTCCTTTTGTATCTCATTTTCTAAAATTTTGTTATTTGTCGAATTTCTAGCTATTAGATACGCTAATAGCAAAGGGAAGAAAGTAAAAAGTCCATAACCATTTTTTACTGTGCTGTAAATTACGATTCCGACAGTAAGTTCAATAATTGTAGCATGAATTATTTTATTGGTTTTTATTTTTTTTTATTATTCGTAAATTTTCTTAGTCACTTAATTCCGTCAAGCTATCAGGTTTCATATATCTGATTTTCTTTTGATGTTTTAATGAAACGTTGTGTTTTATGAAATTTCTACTAACTCGAATGTATACACAATCAACCAAATATGCAAAGTAATGTAAAAAGTCGGGGTGACGGGAAAAGCTCTGCCGCCGCAGGCGGCAGAGCTTTTCCCTAAGTTCTCCGGAAACGGTCAGGTCGGGATTAACGTTGCTCACTGTGTTCGCTCAGCTTTTCCCTGGCCCTCCGGAAACGGTCAGGTCGGGATTAACGTTGCTCACTGTGTTCGCTCCGCTTTTCCCTGGCCCTCCGGAAACGGTCAGGTCGGGATTAACGTTGCTCACTTCGTTCGCTCCGTTTTTCCCTAAGTTCTCTGGAAACGGTCAGGTCGGGATTAACGTTGCTCACTTCGTTCGCTCCGTTTTTCCCTGGCCCTCCGGGCGGGGTGACTAAATGAAAAAATACCTGGCCGCGCCTGCGGCGCGTCCTGTTTTTTGCGTCTTCCGCGGCTGCCCGAGCAAGCTCGTTCATCCACTCCAAACGCAAAAAACCCCGGCTTTCGCCGGGGGCTTTTTTCATTTGTCGGGGTGGCGGGATTCGAACCCACGGCCTCGTCGTCCCGAACGACGCGCGCTACCGGGCTGCGCTACACCCCGAATGTTTTTTTTAGTGGTTTGCCACTGTGTTGCCGGTGGAGCCGATGATAGGACTTGAACCTACGACCTATTCATTACGAATGAATTGCTCTACCAGCTGAGCTACATCGGCTTGTGTTTTCAAAGCGCTTGGGTGGCTGCAAATTTGCGAATTTAGATTGAATTCTTATAACCTTCTTTCTCAATTTTTGCGACGGAGTTTAAGACTTTTTCGCTGAGTGCTGATTTATAGGCTTCCAGCTTGCTTGCGACTGTTGGGTCGGAGATGCCAATGATGGAGGCGGCAAGGATTCCGGCGTTGGTGGCGCCATTTAGGGCTACGGTGGCGACGGGGATGCCGGAGGGCATTTGGAGGATGGATAGGATGGAGTCCCACCCGTCGATGGAGTTGGATGATTTGATGGGGACGCCGATGACTGGGAGTGTAGTGAGGGAGGCGACCATGCCGGGGAGATGGGCGGCGCCACCGGCGCCGGCGATGATTACCCGGAGGCCTCTTTCGCGGGCGGTGCGGGCGTATTTGATCATGCGGTCGGGGGTACGATGGGCGGAGACGATTGTTAATTCGAACTCGATGCCGGTGTTTTCAAGGAAAGTGGCGGCTTCCGACATGATTTTCAAGTCGGACTGGCTTCCCATGATGATTCCTATTAGTGCTGTTGCCATCAGGCTATGATTTTGAATTTTTCCTTGACAATTTGGGCTTTTTCCAGGGCTTTTTCTAAGTTTTCGTCTGTTATGGTTACGTGACCCATTTTCCGGAATGGCTTGGTTTTTTTCTTGCTGTACAGGTGGACATGGATTCCTTCGATAGAGGCCAGGTCCTGGAAG